>JBHLKA010000253.1:0-2526 GCA_048887145.1 Candidatus Hodarchaeota archaeon | reverse complement strand
GTTTCTGGATCGCATTCAATCCTAACTGGGACGGTTAAACCCTTGAAAATCATCGTTTTCTCATTAACCGCGTCGACAACATCCTTTATATTAATCCCAGTTGGACCCACAGCAGGACCTTTACCAAAAAATCACTAAAGCGATATGCTTTAAGTTATAGGCGGTCCTCCTGATGCGCTCCCACCCGTTACAAGTGCTTTTACGATAATTTTTCCTTTTGTACTCATCTCTATACCACTTCTATATTAACTCAAAACATTTTTAAAAGGAAAAGAACGCTAAATTAAAAAGTATCATGCTTATTTCCATCTCGATATCTATATTATATCGAAACCGCTTTAATTTGCGTCCTAAGTCCTTTAAAAATATATTCTGAACTTAGTGAATAGAGAAATGAATTAAAGTTAAAAAATTTTATTAAAACTACTAAAAATAAAGTAAGAAAAATTTTTTAAAATCGACAACATAACCTTCTGCCATAATCTAAATTGTTTTTCAAGTATTCATCTGATAAAATCTGCATAATTTGTTCATAATTAAGATTTGTATTGAAATTATCATTTATTTCTTTAGCAATATCCCCAACATCTATTCCAGGAATGGCTATTAACCTAAAAATTTCCTTTTTAATTTCTTCAGTTATTTGTTCCATAAACAATATCTGATTAGTTAGTTAAATAAAGATAATCTTTAAATTTTAGAAATTTTAGCTTTCAATAACTTATAATCTTTATATAATATAGAATAAATTATTTTAAAAATGTTAATAAAAATTATTCTAATCTTCCTCTAAAATTACCTCGTGAGTAATTGTACCAATTTTTTCAATTGAAGCTTCAATCACATCTCCAGGGATGATAGCTCCTATTCCACTAGGCGTACCAGTAGCAATAATATCTCCTCTTATTAATGTTATAAAGCTTGAAATATATTCTAATATCTCTGGGATTTTAAATAACATATGTTTAGTATTTGACAATTGCTTTACAACTCCATTAACTTTTAATTGAATTACTAAATCATCTGGATTTTCAATTTCACTGCATGGAACAATTCTTGGGCCTATCGGACCAAATGTATCGAAATTTTTACTCCGATACCATGGTAAATGAATATTTCTATCATTCTTTTGCATATTTCTGGCAGTTATGTCAAGGAAAATCGTATATCCTTGGATGTAATCAAATGCAAATTTAGCTTTTATATTTTTACAAGTTTGAAAAATTACAAAAGCAAGTTCCACTTCATGATCGACTCGATTGAGATTTTCGTTTTCAAATAAAATTTTTGGATAAATTATTGGTTGGTTATCAGTAACCAATGTATTAAGTGTTTTTACAAAAAATACAGGCTCAGTTGGAATCGGAGCATTTGTCTCTTGAATATGATCTAGATAGTTCCTTCCTAAACATATAATTTTTGTAGGATTTATTTCAATATTTCCAATTTTTACCAATTAATTAACCTCATTCTAGAATTACTTTATTGGTTAAAGTTCCTACTTTTTCTATACTAGTTTCTATTAAATCTCCTGGATGTATGGGACCAATGCCAGCAGGAGTGCCAGTTGCAATTATATCACCTGGTTCTAATGTAAAAAACCTTGAAATATATTCCAAAAGTTCAGGAACTTTAAATAATAAGTGTTTTGTGTTGGATGACTGTTTAATATCTCCATTTACTCTTAATTCGATATCAAGATTGTGAGGGTCCTTTATTTCATTAACATTCTTTATTACAGGACCTATAGGGCCAAAAGTGTCAAAAGATTTAGAACGAAACCAAGGTAATTTTGAAATAATATCTTTAGCCTGCATTTTTCTCGCAGTCACATCGTTAAAAATAGTATAACCAAGGATATATTTATAAGCATCATCTTGACTTATATATTTACATTTATCTTTTATAATGAAAGCTAGTTCTGCTTCGTAATCGACTCTATTATATTTATGATCATCATATAACCATTTAGGATAAATTATTGGCTCTTTATCTAATATTAAACAATTTGGAGTCTTTGGAAATAAAATGGGCTCTTTAGGTATATCTAATTTAGTTTCTTCAATATGATCCATATAATTTGTACCAATACAGATAATTTTTGTAGGTTTTATCGTATAATCTCCTAGCTTCATGATTTTTTCCTTAAAAGAATAATAATAATAAACTTTAAATTAATTTAAAATATGATTAAACTTTAAAGAAATTTGTTTTTCAAATTCTAGTAATTCAGTTAGAAAAAATAGATCTTTTAAATCACATGAATGAAAAAGATTTAAATGAAGAAAAAGGAGGAAGAAAAGTTTTTCAAAATAATCTAACTAGAAAAACCGCTACAGCTGCAATTTTCGTAGGAGTGGGCATAGTTTTAGGTCATCTTAATCCTTTTGCCGTTATACCTATAATTGGAGCGAAAATCTTTCCTTTTGCTCATTTTATTAATGCTATAACAGGAGTTCTATTAGGGTTGGCATTTTCAACCACTACTGCCTTTGATATTGCAATTTTACGATTTTCTCTGGCACT
>JBHLKA010000252.1:0-2530 GCA_048887145.1 Candidatus Hodarchaeota archaeon | reverse complement strand
GCGGTATAATGAACATTGTCACTATAAAAATAACAACTAGAATTATTCCAATAGTAAATGCTGTCCATTTTTTCATACAAATCTACTCTTATTTATTAGAATTTTTTTTGTATTAAATATAAAATTGAATTCTTACATTGATTTAAGAATTTTGTGAATTTTAGCTATTCTTGTTTCCCTCGATAATTTTTTAGTTGTAGGATTATGATCTCCATATAACTCCCTATGATATATAGGTCGCTGCGATCTATAAAACACCCCCAAGGTAAACTTATGTTTCTCTTTTGCAGCTTTAATAGCTTCAAGGTAATTTTTCGGTTCATTTTCAAGATATTCAACTCGCTCTCTATATTCTTCCCACTTATGGTAGGGAACAGCAGGTTGCAAGACTTCTAAGAAAGCGAAACCCTCGTGTTCTACTCCTTGCACTATAAGATCAGTGAGATGCTTTATATCTCCCGAAAATCCTCTTGCTACGAAAGTGGCACCTGCCTCAATCATTAAAGACATTGGATCAAACGGTTCCTCGTAGCTCCCTTTAGGAGTAGAAGGACCTTTCCAACCTTTTTCTGCTAATGGAGAGAATTGACCCGTTGTAAGCGCATAAACGCTATTATTATGTAATATAAATGTTATATCTTGATTTCTTTTTGCTGCGAACATTGTATGTGCCAAACCCTCTGCTAATCCATTCGCATCTCCAGAAAAGTTAATTATTTTTAAATCTGGATTTGCTATTTTAATACCTTCAGAATTCGAGCAATTTCGTCCATGTAACCCATAAATACCACTTAAATTAAGATAATCAAAAATTTTTGCATGACATCCTATTCCAGCGGTCATAATTATGTTTTCTCTGGAAATCCCATTTTGTTCTAGTATAGGAATTGCATTTCTTATGGCAGTAAATATCCCAAAATTACCACAACCTGGGCACCATGTAATTTCAGCATCAGTTTTAAGATCTTCCATTTTATTCAAGCACCTCCTTTATTTTATTTGCTAAATCAATCGGGTCAAAAGGCCGACCATTATATTGTTTAATGGTAGTTCTAATCTCTAATCCCACTTTTTCTTTTAAGAGTTTTGTAAATTGTCCGGTAGAACTTTGTTCGACAACTATGTTATTTTGATTTTTAAAATCTTCTAATATCCAGACAGGTAACGGACTTAAATATATTGGTGCAACAACCGTGGGATTTAGTTTTCCATATTGAAGAGCTTCTAAAACGCTCATATAAGTTGAGCCATAGGTGAAAATATTAGAAGATTTCTTTCCTCGAATTATTTTAACAGTATCTTGTCCCTTTAAATATTCTATAAGTGTTTTTAGCTTTTTCTTTCTTTTATCATGCATAAATGATATCTTCTCAGCAATTTCCGTTGTAATACCACGTTCATCATGTTCATAACTATTCCATTTTATTATCTTTTTTGATGGTGGAAATAACATAGGAGAAATTCCATCATGGGTATCTAAATATCGGTTATATTCACCATCATTATGAATTTTTGGCTCTGCCCATTTGGATTTTTCTAAATCAATTTCAACCGTCATACTACTCTCTGAAAGGTGTTTTTCAGTTAGCAATATTCCAGGTGTTTGAAACTTCCATACTAAATCCAACATTTCAGCAGTAAGATAATACGCTTCTCTAATTGTTCTAGGAGAAGCAACTATTCTTAAGAAATCTCCATGACCTGCAGTTAAGGCAAAGGCTAAATCAGCTTGTTCTGTATATGTGGGGACTCCTGTTGCTGGTCCTGGTCTTTGTGATAATATAATTAATATAGGTGCCTCCGTAATACCTGCTAAAGAGAATCCTTCAGTCATGAGAGCAAAACCACCTCCACTCGTACCAACCATGGCTCTTGCTCCTGTGAAAGTAGTACCAATTGCCATATTAATAACAGCTATTTCACTTTCGGCATGAACAACAGCTAAACCAAAATTTTCAGCTTCACGAGCGAGAATGTGTAAGATTGTTGATGTGGGGGTCATCGGATAGCCATAATACACATCTAATCCGCCAGCAATGGCCCCCAAACTAATTGCCTCGTTTCCTGTAATAATTGATCTTTCCTTTTCTCCCTTCTCTAAGGTAAATTTCTTTCCACAATCAGGATATACCATATCATAAATCATATTTGCAAAGTTTATGTTATCTTCAATTCCTCTCGGATACTCATTTTGAATAATTTGATTCATCTCTTCTTTTTCAAACCCAATCGTTGCAGCTAATATCGCTACAGCACTAACTCCATACATTAAACTTTTCATTGGATATTTTTTTGCTTCTGAAGTTAATGGAATTCCAATTCCATTCTCAAAATCTTGCTCATCAGAATTGAAAATAATAATACTATTATCAGTAATATCATTCAGATGAGTCTCACAGCTCCTTTTATCAAAATTGACTACTAGATTTGCTTTCATATAATGGCTGCTTATCCATCTAGGTGCGGTACTTATAACAGAAAAGTTATGACCTCCTCTAATTAAACTCATATAATCATCCATTTGAAAGAC
>JBHLKA010000251.1:0-2545 GCA_048887145.1 Candidatus Hodarchaeota archaeon | reverse complement strand
ATCACCAACTAGTAAATTTATGAAATTTAAAGAAGAAAAATTTGCAAAAGCATAAAATGCTTCTTTCATCTCCTATTCCAATAAAAAGATTGTTTAAATTAAATTTAAAAAATATGATAAGAAAAATTTTAATTAATTTGACAAAATTTTTTATCATTTCGTTAACCAGATGTATGTATCTGATCTTTGTATGATCATTCTTTGTAGTGAGTCTATCGATCCTGAGATCCATACTAGGATTTTCTTGACATTGAATTGATGATATATTTACATACAATATTGGAGAATGATCACATTTATATATTATGACAACAATATTAATCATAGAGATCATTTAGTTAATCAAAATAGTCATAATTTTTTTTGAGATTAATAATAGAATTAGGTGATTATTAAAAATGACAGTTAAAGTTTTTCAAGATTTAATTAAAGAGGTTCATGAACTCGGGATTTGTCAACAATGTGGTGGCTGTGTGAGTTTTTGTAACTCTATAGAAAATGAAGTAATTGGCTTTAAGGAACCTAATAAGCCTCCAGAATATATAAACAAGGAAAAATGCCTTGAGTGTGGTATTTGCTATTTTATTTGCCCACAGACACATGTTTTAGATGAAGATCTTAATAATGATTTTAATTTCTCAGACTTTTCATTAATGCCTCTTGGTTTTGTAGAAAATATTTATTCATGTCGATCTATGGATAAAGAATTTTTAAAATATGGAACAGATGGTGGCGTTGTAAACACAATTATAAATTACTTAATAGAAAAAAAGATTATTAATGGAGCAATTGTAGCAAAAGCAAAATCACCTTTCTCTCGAGAAGCTACTATCGCAAAAACTAAAAAAGATTTAATTAGCGCATCAGGCACAAAATTAGATATATCTCAACAATTAGATACGGTGCAGAAATTTCATACATATATAAGTTCACTGCCTAAATTAAGACATTACAAATTTAATAAGTTAGCATTTGTTGGAACCCCATGCCAAATTTACACAATTAGATGTATGCAAAGCTTAGGGATAATACCATCAGAAAACATAGAAATTTGTCTTGGTTTATTTTGCTACGAAAACTTTTTCTTTGATAGAACAAAATTGGTACAATTTGAGAAACGATTTAAAATTGAATTCAAAAATATTAAGAGAATAAACATAAAGGAAAATTTAATAATTGAATTAAAAGATGATGAAGCACCCGAAAAAAAGATTCATGTCCCTTTTGAAGAATTAATTGATTATATGCGCCCAGCTTGTGGGGTTTGCAAAGATTTTACTAATATATATGCTGATATCTCTTTTGGAGGATTAGGTTCTCAAGACAAATTTACAACCGTTATAACTCGAACTAAAAAAGGAAAAGATATAATTGATAGGGCAATTAAAACAGGGATAATTAAGTGTTTAAGAATGGATAACATCACTAAAAGTAAAATGAAAGAAAAAATTGCGCAATTCTCTCAATCAAAAATAGCAAGAACAGAACAAAATTTAATAAATAAACTGAAATCATGGAAAACTTCTTCAGCCATATTGATGAATGATGAAGAATAACTGCTAAAATCCACATTTATTTTAAAATATATTTTTTTAATAATTTATTTGCAATTGAGTAGGAAAAGAGGGAATTGGATTATGGATATATATTCTATATTATCGCATCCGTTTAGAAGAAAAATCTTACTTCTTTTAGAAAAAGAGGGTTATATTCCTTATACAGATTTAATGGAAAAATTGGGTTTAGAAACAACAGGCCAGTTAAATTTCCATCTCAAAAAGATTGGTTCATTAATAAACAAAAATAAAAAATCATATTTTCTTACGGAAGATGGTAAACGTGTACTAAAAATACTAAACCTTAACAAAAGGATTTTATTAGGGGAAAATATTGATGAATACTTAGAATCTAAGGGAAGCGAAATAAGCCGAATCGGAGTTATAATTTGTAATTGCAATACAGAAATTTCAAATGCAGTTAATATAATAGCACTTGAAAATTATGTGAATAAGCTTAGAAATGTTGTTTCTGTAAAAATCTTTGAGAATTTGTGCCAACAAAAAAATTTTGATAGAATTACACATTGGGTAAAGGATAATTTTTTAAATAAGATAGTAATAGCGGCATGTTCTCCAAGAACCCATCAACATCTTTTTGAACGAATATTTGATGGAGTGATTGATCATGTCAATATAGAAATCGCAAATATCAGAGAACAATGTTGTTGGGTACATCAATTTGAAAAAAATCACATAGATCCATCTCTTTCATTGGAAAAAGCAAAATTGTTAATTACTGCTGCGATTGAACGTGTTAATCTACAAAAAAAGGTAAAAGTAAAGAGAGTTGAAATTGAAAAGAGTGCTGGAATTATAGGTGGTGGAATTGCGGGCATAACACTTGCATTAAACTTAGCTCGAGCAGGTATAAAAGTATATGTTATCGAAAAATCACCAACTTTAGGAGGAAAAGTAGCTAGATGGGATCGAATTCATAATATGGGTGATTGCTCTATATGTTTCATTTCAGAATTAATAGGTGAGTT
>JBHLKA010000250.1:0-2561 GCA_048887145.1 Candidatus Hodarchaeota archaeon | reverse complement strand
TATTAATATAATTATAAAATTTTTATTAAAAATTTACGCTTAATGACTTTTGTTTTCCTTTTTCTTAATATTAATCTCTCCAAATTTAGGTTTATATTTAGAATTTACTTGTTTGATTTTCTTATTTTTGGAACTCATAAATTCTCCCTCAAATTTTAGTGTATTTTTAAAAAATAATCCATGTTGTCCATCATTTTTTTTCATTTGTTTTAAATGATCTTTTAGATTTTTAAGATCTTTAAAAGGCTTCCCACATATAGGGCAATTTAAAAATAAATTATCCAAAATGTAATTAGGTGTTTTGACTATTACTTGAAATTTTTTATTTTGACTTGATCCCTTGGAAGAGGGCCGACAATAATGCCTTATCAACTTTCCATAAGGAGGGTATTGAAAAAAAACTTTACTGCCGTGAGAGCATTCCCAATACAATACATCTTTCCCGCACTTTCGACAAGTTGTTTGAAAAGAACGGAGATAACAATGCTTTCCGTGACTTCTAGAATAATGTCGCATTATATGAATAGAAAATTCGATTTAATTAAAATTTTTTGGGGCATTTTGAAAATCAAATATTGTAAAATATGCTCATTATTAACTGATAAAGCTTTAAAACGCAAACATTTAAATGTATGAGTTTAATTATAGAAATTAAGGAATTGAAATGTTGAAGGGTAGAAGTATTTGGATCTTTCAATGCCTCAAAATATTATAAATTTATGTCCAGAATGTGGAAATGCTAATTTAATATCTGATGAGGCGCGGGGCGAGATTGTATGCAATGTATGTGGTCTAGTTTTGAGACAAAAAATTATTGATTCTGGTCCAGAATGGAGAGCTTTTTCATCAGAAGAAGCGAATAAAAAAGTAAGAGTAGGAGCACCCACAACACTAACATTACATGATAAAGGACTTAGTACTATGATTGGATGGAAAAATAAAGATGCATTTGGAAAGAGCATAAGTCCAAAAATGAAAGCAGAAGTCTATCGCTTAAGGAAATGGCATGTTCGAACACGTACAAATAAATCAATTGATCGTAACTTGGCCTATGCAATGAATGAATTAGATCGTTTTGCTTCACAATTGAATTTATCAAAGGATATTAAGGAATCAGCGGCTCATATATATAGAAAAATGGCACAAAAAAATTTAATAAGAGGAAGATCTATTGAAGCAATGTTAATTGCCTCAATATACCTATCTTGTAGATTAAATAATATTCCGAAAACCCTAGATGATTTCATAGAGTTTGCTATGGTAGATAAAAAAAAAATTGCTCGATGCTATCGTTTAATTTTAAGCGAATTAAGAATCAATATACACGTCTCTTCTCCAATAAACTTCATACCCCGATTCTGTGCTGAATTAAAACTTTCTGGAAGAACCCAAAATCGTGCAGCTGAACTTTTAAAATTAGCAAAAAAACACCATATTACTGCGGGTAAAGCTCCGACAGGTCTTGCAGGAGCTGCATTATATGTTGCAGCAATACAAGAGGGTGAACGTCGGACTCAAAAAGAAATATCATTGGCTGCAGGTGTTACTGAAGCTACAATTCGTAATCGCTATAAAGAATTATTAGGTCATCTAAAATTTGAATTGAATCTTTAATAATTCTTTAAAAATAAGATTTGAATTAATTAGATTTAAACAATTACCTTACTTTTATCCTTTTAATAACATCAGGTCGTTTCTTAAATAGAATGCGAAAACCACAGTGGGAACATTTAATACCTGGAAGTGCATTAAGTTCTTTTTTCGAAACTTCTTTCCCACAACTTTTTCTCGCACATACATATTTCATAATTTCCATAATATACCATAATTAAAATATTTTTCGTAAAAACGAGATTAAATCAGAATTATAACTATAATTTTATGTAATGAAATTAATCAAATATATAAAGATTTCTTCTTATCATCCCTATCAGCGAATTGAAATGTATCCAAGTCTCTTTCTAATTGATCTTTTTTACTTTGTAAATTTTTTGTAATATCGTCTAGATTTTCAAGAGAGTATTTCTTTTTAATCGGTAGGGTAAATGAACTTTTAAGCATTTCTAAAAGTGTTATTGATGCTTTTAAATCAGTAATATCTTCATTAATCATAGCGAGGTTATCTGTTTCAGCTAAAAGCACTATACCATCAATGTTAAATCTTGCTTTAGCTAAAGTAGGTATTAGGCCATTCGCTCCAATAATCACCCCTTTTTGAATTTTATCACATTTATTTTCAATTAAAAAATCCATTAATAGCTCTCGATTTGTAGAACTTGCATAGATTTTTGGTATCTTTGTATTTAATTTTCGACTACTTACAGGATACGCTCCTAAAGCTATAATTAACTTAATGTTGTATTTATGGATTATTTCTGTAATAAAGTTTGATATATTATATATGCCTTTTGGTGTTAAACTCTGGGCATCTGCGGTAATGAGTATTATATCTCTTAAGTTATTTGGGTCTTTCCAATACAAGATTTCTGCTTTTGGAGCAGAAAGAATGCTATCATCTACTATTGCTCCTGCTGGATAATCGTCAAAAATGATATCCATAA
>JBHLKA010000249.1:0-2567 GCA_048887145.1 Candidatus Hodarchaeota archaeon | reverse complement strand
GCGCTAGGAGCCCATCTACCTGCTTCCAAAATCATTTTGATTTCCTTATCAGAAATCATTTTTTCTTGAAAACTACGGATAGTTCTTCTATCTTTTAGAAATTGCAAAAATATTTCAGGATTTATCAATTTTCCTCAAGTAAAATTATTTTATTGATAATATCTAATCATTTTTTAAATAATTAAAAGTTGCCATACAATAATAGAAGTAATAAATCGAATATTAAAAAAATAAAGGAAAAAAAAGGATTAATCTTTATTAAAGTATTCTGAATCGAAGTTTGGATATATTTTCTTCTTTCTTCCATCTTTTCTAAAATTAATTAATCCAAGTTCTTTCAATTTATTCACGTGATATTGAATAGTTTTATGATCAACCTTAAATCGTTTAGTAATCAGGTTACTCCAGAGACCAGGTTCTTTTTCTATCATTTCTAAGATTTCTAAAGTCAATTTGCTTTTACTTAATTCAATATCTAAATTTGAAATAGGATTTTTTTGATAATAAGGAAAGTATGCTATAAATTTGCCAATTCTTTTTTTACCTATTACTTTATATGTCTCTAAAATGTCCAAATGCCAAACTAAATTTCCAGCAGCAAGTCCTGTTTGCCTAAGAAGTTCATTAAAGTGTATTCCTGGCTCATTTAGTATTAAATCTATAATTTTATTTCTGTTCTCATTTTCTAACACTTCCTCCATGGTTAATCGGTGTGCTCCTTTTTCTATTGGAGTCTGTCTTGTTCTTAGATAACGGAAATAATCTTTTTTTGAAATTAAAATTACGATTGAACCAAAGGCTACTGCCAAAACAATTATCAAAATTACCCAAAACCAACCATCAAAAGCTTCAGTTAGTTCAAAAAAGGTAATATAGTAATCAGTCTCAGCCTTAAGATTTGAAAGAGAACTTTCTAAATAATATTCAGAGCTAGACTCATTAAATTTGTCAAAAGTATCTATTTGCTGCCAGGAATTTTGAGATGGTTCAAACATAACCATGGAATATTGAGTAGTTGGATTGAAACCATAAAAAGAGTTTTTTATGCTTCGGAATGTAACATTTTCGATGGTAACATTAGATTTTATTTGGTAAATACAATTATACCTGTACTGATATTGAAAACCTCCTCTTCTAGGAGCTTCAGGTTGTTTCGATAAATTAAAACTCCTCATTTCCATTTTAGATGTGATATTTAATGAAATTGGGGAACTATTATTAACCATTAAAAAAATTTCGCGATTTGCTATTCTGCTCTCATAATTAATCCTTATATGTATAAAAGAATCAGTATTAATTCCTAAAACTATATTGTTAGGGAATATATAGATTACTGTTTCATTTGGATAGATTTGATCTTCTGTAGAAAAATCAGGATCAATAACTTCTGTTCTCGCTGAAACTTGATAAACGAAGAATGTGAATTGCAGAATGATACTTAATAAGATTAAAAAACTAAATATGCGACTTTTCTTCTTCTTAGTATTCCAAAAAAACAATTAAGCTCAATTTTTGTGTTTTATTATGATTTTTTATTAAAATTAAAAAAAAATTATTTTAAAATATACTTATATTATTTTATTTTCTTTTTTTATAATAAATGATAGCAACAACTACAATACCGGCTACTACAGCTCCACTAACACCTATAATTACGTATAGTGTATTGTCAGGGATTAATATCGTCCAATATGAGAAGTGATCAACAGTTGCGGTTAGATATCCATCTTCAACTGTTGTTGGAACTGAAACCCATTCATTCGTTGCTTCATCATAATAGGCCCATGCTCCTACTCTGTTTTCATTAGTAACTTGAATTCTTAATCGTGCTTGTAAAAAAGTACCATTACATTGCATATAAACACAGAAGCCTTCTTCATATCGGTAAGTATTACGATTTCTTATTCGATAAGTATTCCCCATCTGTAGACCTAGTTGAATTTCTTCTCGTGTGCAAATCATATTCATCTGAAGATCTTGATTTCCTTCAATTTCCACCATAAAATCTTTGGTACCTATTCGAACAAAGTCACAATCTATATTTAACTGTAGGGCTACGTTAGCTTGGAATGTTAATTGAGTTTGGTGTTGGAATCGAAACATTGTTCTATTCTGTGCCTTAAGTAAATAATCATTAACATATGGATCATTAGTATCTACAATATGATCTGGTGACTCAACAGCAACAACATTAAATGAACTAAGTGTAGAAAAGAGCATCATCAAAACAATTGTGCTTAGAATTATTTTACTTAATTTTTTCATTTTTTTCATCTAATTTATTTTAAATATTACAAAAGAATTTAGTATAAAAAGCATTGAGGAATAATCTTTCCCAATAAACTGTAGATTAATGAAAAATTGATGGTTTCAGAAAACGGCTTAAAATTTTAGTTAATCAAAACTTAAGTTTTAATATTATAATTTAGAAATAATTATTATACAATTTAAAAAATAATAAAATTATTGAAAAGGAATTCATTTCAATACATATTAATTTAAATTTTATTAAATACTGAATTTGAAAATTGGAGAAAAGCTTATGTCTCTAAAAGAAATTACAAAAG
>JBHLKA010000248.1:0-2574 GCA_048887145.1 Candidatus Hodarchaeota archaeon | reverse complement strand
TTTAATCAATATTAAAGGACCAATAGATTTGTTGAAACTAACGAAATTATATCAATAGATACCCTAATAAGTATTGGCTAGGACTATGGTTTTATTGATACAACAAAATCTTTCATCAGATACTCTATTAATTTTAATTTTTCTTATATTATCTCTAATAACAACAGTGATTTTAATAAAATGTATAATAGCAGAATTAAAAAAGCCTTTATTTGAACAAGAAGTATTGATATTTATATTAGGATTTATTTTGATTCTAATAATATCATTAATTATCGCTTTAACTATTTAGTTTTAATACATTTTATGGTGATTTTATTATTTTAAGTATTTTAATTGTTCTTGGATGCTTCATTGGAGTTATAATCCTCATTATTACTGAAAAGCTGAATAGAGCAGTTGCTGCTTTATCTGGAGCTATTATTGTTTACTTTGTTTTAATTTTTATAGAAAAATTTGATTTTAAAATAATTTTTGAACTTCTTTTCAGTTCTGAAGAAGAGGGTTTTGTTAACTTTCACTCATTAATTCTTATTATAGGGATGATGTTTATAGTACAAATTTCAAATGAAGCAGGTTTATTCCAATTTTTAGCGTTAAATCTTATTAAAATCTCAAAAGGCAAACCTGTTTATTTAATGTCAATATTTTGTTTAATTACAATTTTGATTTCAGCGATACTTAATAATATTCTCACTGTTATTATTTTAATTCCACTCACAGTAACGGTCTCGCGTATATTAAATATAAATCCATCGCCATATATACTAACACAAGCTATTTTAGTGAATGTGGGTGGCACTTTTTTTACAATTTCATCAATCCCTAACATTTTAATCAGTTCATATGCCCAAATTTCTTTTATTGATTTTTTTTTAAATGTTGGTACAATATCTTTATTGATATTTGTTTTTACACTTATTTTTTTTATTTTCATTTTTAAAAAAGCGCTTGTAATTCCTAGGGAAGGGATTGATGTTCTTAAAGAATTTAATGTTTGGAATTTTGTTCCAGATAAAAAATTGCTTATAAAATCTCTTTTTGCATTAATTATTTTATTTGTATTATTTATTTTTATACCTTCATCTCTTATCACTTCAGATATTATTGCTTTAAGTATAGCCATTATACTAATTATAATAAGCCGAATAGATCCTAAACAAATCATTTCAAAAATTGATTTTGAATTGATTCTTTATCTTTTGGGTATATTTATTATAGCAGGAGGGCTTGAAGTATTGGGTATTGTACAATTTCTTGGAGAAATTATGTCAAATATCTCTGGTGGAGATATATTTATTCAAATTATAATAATCCTATGGTTTTCATCCTTTTTAAGCAGCTGTATTGATAATATTCCTATAACAAAAGTTTTAATTCCAGTAATAGGCACAATTACACAAGTTTATCCTTCAGGATTTAAAAATCAATTTTATTATAGTTTAGCGATTGGAGCTAACTGGGGTGATAACCTTACACCTTTAGGTGATAATATCCTTGTAATTCAAATAGCAGAACAAAATAAGCGCCCAATTAGGTTTAAACAATTTTTTAAAATAGGATTTATAACGACTCTATACCAGATTATAATTATTTCAATTTATTTCACTTTAATTTTTAGATTTTCTATAGGTTTAATAATAGTATTAACAATCGCTCTTACTTTTTCCGTAATCTTTATCATAGATAAATTTGGTCCTAAAAAGTTGAAAATTATAATTGAAAAAATTATAAATAAATTTAGACATATTTTCATTGAGTGAGTTATAATGGTTTTCAAAAATATTAATCGGATACAAGCAGCATTACCCGAAGTAATTCATATAGCAATGTTTTATAATAATGGCACAATCTTTCAAACTACTTTCGAGCAGAATATTAACATTCCGAAATTGGGAGATAGTTTAGCTAAAGTATTGAAACATATAAGAAATATATATCAAATATGTAATTTCACTACAAATGATTATAAAAAAATTATTTTTGAAACGGAAGATGTATCAATTATAATCCTAAAACTTGGAGAAGAGAGTAATTTAGCATTATTTTTTAGAAGTGAAGAGGGAAAAGATCTAAATTTAACACCAGTTAAAAGATATCTTACTAGAATTGAAGAATTAATCGATATGGATAAAAAAGAATTAATTTTACATGAAATATTATTTAAAGAAGAAGAATCAAAAGAATTACAAATTCAACTGCAAAAAAAAGATCAAGAACTAAAAGAATTACAAGAAAAATTAGATAAAGAAGATTCTGAAGAAGAGGCAAAAAAATTTAAAATAGAGCTTAGTGACTTAAATGAAGAATGTAATAAAATTAAAGAAACTATAGAAAAAGTTGATTCAGAAATCAAATTATTAAAAGAAGAGATAGAAAAATCACATCAAGGATAAATTCAGAATAATAAATATATATTAAAAAAAAGAAATATTAAAATGAGTTGGTTATAGCATGGATAGAAATGAATTTGAATATAATTCCTTAAAAGGAGATACTTTTTTTATAAAAGATGAATATAAGGAAAAGGGAAAGGAATATGGTATTATAAGAGTAAATAAAAATCAGATTATC
>JBHLKA010000247.1:0-2598 GCA_048887145.1 Candidatus Hodarchaeota archaeon | reverse complement strand
GCAACTGGATATCCTTTAGCATACATAGCAGCTAAATTAGCTATCGGTTATACTTTACCAGAATTAAAGAACAAAATAACGGGTATCACAACAGCCTGCTTTGAACCAGCATTGGATTATTTAGTATTAAAAATCCCTAGATGGGATATGACAAAATTCCAGAAAGTAGATCGAAGAATTGGATCTCAGATGAAAAGCGTTGGTGAA
Source organism: Candidatus Hodarchaeota archaeon (assembly GCA_048887145.1). GTDB lineage: Archaea > Asgardarchaeota > Lokiarchaeia > Sigyniarchaeales > SOKP01 > SOKP01. Next base: position 2,391 of record JBHLKA010000247.1, on the reverse strand, counting down.
GTAATGGCGATAGGTAGAACATTCGAAGAAGTTATCCAAAAAGCTATAAGAATGCTAGATATAGGGATGAAAGGATTTGTAGCGAATGATCTAGAGCCTATTGAAGATATTAATGAATTAAAATATGAACTGAGAAATCCTACTGATTTAAGACTTTTTAGAATCGGAGAGGCGATAAAAAGGGGTATTTCAATGGAAGAAATATATCGTTTGGCCAGAATTGACAAATGGTTTCTTTATAAATTAAAAAATATTATTGATATTGAACGCCAACTACAGGATCTTGGTTTATTAGAATCTAGTGATGATGAAAAAAAATATTCGTTAGAAAGAGCTAAAAGATTTGGTTTCTCAGATGGTCAAATTGCTAAAATAATGGGAGTAGATACTATTTTTATTAGACAAATGCGTAGAAAGTTAAATATTCATCCTTTTGTAAAGAGGATCGATACTTTAGCAGCAGAATGGCCAGCAAAAACAAATTATCTCTATCTTACTTATAGTGCTTCAGAACATGACATCGATTTTGAGCAAGAATATAAATCAAATCTCAAAAAAGTAATTGTTTTAGGCTCCGGAACATATCGTATTGGGGCTTCAGTAGAATTTGATTGGGGATCAGTAAATTGTCTGTGGGGTTTGAAGAAATTAGGCATAGATCAGGCAATTATGATAAACTATAATCCAGAAACGGTTTCTACTGATTATGATGTTTCAGATAAATTATATTTTGAAGAATTATCTGGTGAGAGAGTTCTTGATATTTGTGAATTAGAAAAAGCAATGGGTATTGTTGTTTCAGCAGGAGGTCAAATTGCTAACAACTTAGCAGCTAAATTTGCAAAATATTCAGAATTTTTTCGGAAAACAAACTTGAAGATTCTTGGCACTCATGGAACACGGATAGACATGGCAGAAGATAGAAGTAAATTCAGTGCATTATTAGATCAATTAGAAATAAGACAACCGAAATGGAAAGCATTAACAACAAAGGAAGAAGCGCTAAACTTCGCTAATATAGTAGGATATCCAATCTTAGTAAGACCTTCATACGTATTAAGTGGAGCTGCTATGAGAGTGTCTTATGACGAAAAAACTTTAAAAGATACTCTCGATCTTGCTGCATCAGTATCAAAAGAATATCCTGTTGTAATTACAAAATTTTTTACAAATGCAAGGGAAATTGAATGTGATGGGGTCTGTGATGGTGAAACTGTATTGATTGGAGCAATAGTTGAGCATATTGAGAACGCCGGTGTTCATTCTGGTGATGCAAATATGGCAATCCCCCCTCAAACCATTTCAGAGAATATAATAAAAAAAATTGAAGAATATACAAATAAAATTGCGCTTGCTCTTAAAATTCAGGGACCATTCAATGTTCAATACTTGGTTAAAAACGGAGAAGTATTTGTAATTGAATGTAATTTGAGATCTAGTCGAAGTATGCCTTATGTGTCTAAAACTAGGGGAATTAATCTCATGAAACTTGCAGCCGAAATTATCATGGGAAATCCGGTTCCTAATAGGTTGAAAAACCTCCCCTACGGAAATTTTGTATCCATTAAAGCCCCTATGTTTTCTTTTATGAGATTGGATAAAGCAGACCCTATTTTAGGAGTTGAAATGGCTTCCACAGGAGAGATAGCCTGTATGGGTAAAGATTTCCCCGAAGCACTTATGAAAGCTTTAGAAGCAGCGGAACAAGAAATACCTCTTGACGGAGGAAATATATTAATCTCGGTGGGTGGAAAACAATTAAAAAAACAGGTTATACCCTTAGCTAAAAAAATTAGGGAGTTAGGATTTACCATATTTGCAACTGAAGATACAAAAAGAGCACTAAACAATAATGGAATTGATGCTGTACGACTTTATAAAGTTCATGAGTACGGAATGGAACCTAATATTATGAGTTGTTTACAAGGTGGTCGCATTGATATGGTTATAAATATACCTCTTCCAACAACTGTAGAAGAAAAATTCAAAACTATTATGGAAGACGAATATAAAATTAGAAGGATGGCTGTTGATTTTAATATACCCGTTATAATTAACTTACAGTTAGCTGAAGCTATTATAAATGCTATTGAAAAATTGCGTAAGAAAAAGGTCGAGATAAAATCTCTCAATGAATATCATCAAACATTAAAAGAAATTTATTGGTAAAATAAAAAAAAATGAATTTTGAAATAATATCTTATTTCTATTTTAATAGAAAGCTTGAAAAATATTAAAGAATTTAATAATTTTTAAAAAAACTTACGTATTTAACAAAGAAAAGAAGTGAAACTAAAGGATTCGGGTGTTAAATTAATTTATTATCGTGGATATATTCTGATTCGGCTTAAGATAATTGATACTCAATGGGATATCATTAAAAAGTTAAAA
>JBHLKA010000246.1:0-2639 GCA_048887145.1 Candidatus Hodarchaeota archaeon | reverse complement strand
ATTAAAGTATCCACTGCTTCAAAAACTAAATGTGCTGTATGTGGAAAGAATATTGAAATTTTTGATGAAGTTGCTGGATGCCCTTTGTGTCAATCAAGAGCACATAAAGAACATATGATTGACTGGGTAAGAATGAAACATTCTTGTCCTATTTGTAAGAAATCTTTAAATGTTTCAAGCTCAGGAGTTATCTTTATTGATTAGATTTTGAAAGAATATTTAGTTTATTAAGATTTATTGTTCCATCATATATAGCGGTTCCAATTAAAACTCCTGAAAAACCATTTTCATAATAAAATAGAACATCATTTAAATTTTTAATCCCTCCTCCTACTAAAACATTGCCATTAAATTTGTTTTTAATTTTAAGATATAATAGAGGTATTCCTCCAATTTTTTGTCCAACTTTGAATATATCCAATAAAATAATGTTTTTTATCCCAATTTTTTCTAATTTTCTAACTATAGAGAATGGTGTTAAATTTTTTAGCTTGCTTATCTTGGTAATTATTTTTTCTCTATACATATCTACGCTAATTATAATCTTATTCTTATTGAAAATTTTAAAACTTTCTTTGATGGTTTTTATTTCTTGGATAGTCTCTAAACCCAGAATTATTTTCTCTAGGTTAAATTCGGAAAATAATTCTAGATCATTGATATTTTTAATACCTGGGTCCAAAATTATTTCAATATTTTCAATTTCCAATATTTTTTTAAGTATTCGAAAATTAGGTTTTTGTCTTGTAATAGCATCTAAATCAGCAATATAAAATTGCTTAATATTAAATTTTTCTTTTAAATTTCTGACAATGTCAAAAGGTTGACTTGTATTAAATAAAGGAGATTTCAAAGCTTGGTAATTATCTCTTTCACCTTTAATTGCATGTACTGCTGTTGAGTTTAAAATATCAATTACAGGGTATATTTTAAAATTTGACATAATCTCGACAAAATTTTATCTAAATCAATTTAATAAATTATTAACAAATTACCATTTTGAAATACTCTTTTTTTTTAAAAGTATTGATTATTTAATTAATTACTAAATAAATTTATTTTTAAGGTATAGAATCTAACTTTTTCATTAAATATTCTAAATAATTTTTGTTGGTGGGATAAATGAAAACAGATGCGTATATTACGAAAATTATACAAAATACTGGATTAACTAGGAGTGAAATCCATAACAAAGTTGAAGAAAAAAAAAGTGAGTTAAAAGGGTTAATATCTGATGAAGGAGCATTATTTTTAATAGCTAAAGAGTTTGGTGTAGATGTTTCAAATGAAAATACTGATTTAATAAGAGATATTGAAATAAGTATCTCTGATATCAGTTTAAATATGAAAAATATTACATTAATTGGAAGAATTAAAGAAATCTATAGTGTTCATGAATTTCATAAAGAAAATCAAGAGAAAGGGTATGTTGGATCCTTTTTATTACATGATACTACAGGAGAAATTCGAGTAGTTCTTTGGAATGAACATGTCAATATTTTCACAAATGAGAATTTTAAAAGAAATGAACTGGTTAAAATTTTGAACGGTTATACTAAAGAAGGTAGGTATGGCACAGAATTACATATTGGTAGATTGGGAAAAATTCTCCTATCTCCCGATGATGTTGATTATAAGAAATATCCAAAAATAAAGGAGGAATACATAAAGATTGGTAATATAAATAGTAAGTTAAAATCTGTATCTATTGAGGGAAAAATATTACAAAAATTTCCAACCAAAACTTTTATTAAGAATTCTGGAGAAACTGGAACTTTCGTTTCCAGTATTATAATGGATACAACAGGTACTATAAGAGTTAATTTTTGGAATGATGATACAACTAAGATTAATAATATTCAAATAGGTGACTATGTTTCAATCACTTCTTTAAGGCCAAGAGAGAGCAACATAGATCCAAATTCAATAAATTTGCATGCAACAAGAAATACAAGTATATCGAAAAAAGAAAAAAAAATGAAATTAGCTGTAGATTTGAGTAATTCTATAAAAGAACTCCAAAATGGAGGAAATCTCGTATCATTTAAAGGAATTATTACCTCTATTGATAACTTGAGAAAAGTTACACTAAAATCAGGAGAGGAAGTTCATATATTGAATTTTATTGTTAGCGATGATACAGATTTCATCAGAGTTGTAGTTTGGCGTGAAAGGGCAGAAAATTTATCAGATAAATTATCAAATAATACAGGAGTAATGATTAAAAACGCTTTATTAAAATACAGCAATTTTTCTGGGAGAAAAGAAGCGTCATTAATAGAAGATTCACATTTAGAAATAGTAGATCTTAACCTTAGCAACCTCAAGAAATTTGAAGGTATATCAAGAACTAAAAATATTTCTCATTCACGTAATATTACTAAAATTAGCGATATAAACACAGCAGGAATTTTTGAAATAAAGGGTTTAATTGCAAAAGAATTAAACAGAATTAACATCTATAATGCCTGTTCTAAATGTTTTAGAAAGATAGAAAATTGTAATTGTGAAGAAAAGGGAGAAGTAAAGCCTAGAATGATTGTAAATCTTTTAATTGACGACGAGAGTGGTATAATGCGTTCTTCATTTATAGGTGATATTGCTGAGAAATTACTTGGAAAAGAAACTGAAATAATAAT
>JBHLKA010000245.1:0-2682 GCA_048887145.1 Candidatus Hodarchaeota archaeon | reverse complement strand
CAATCATAGATAGATTATCTCGAGATGCTTGGAAAGACTCAGGATCAAAATCTATCAGAAAAAGAGCAAAAGAACAAATTTTTAAATTAGAAAAATTATCCCCAATCAAACCTATTGATGAAACTCTTATGGAAGAACTTGATAAAATTGCATCTGCCAATATGTAATTTAAAAAGAACATCATATTCATCTAAAATCCATTCGCAATTAAAATAGAGAAGGAAAATTTTATACCAAAATCCTTTATAAAGAGAATTTATATTATTTTTACAAATTAATTGATATTTAATTATAAAATTAAGGAATAAAAATGAAAAGAAAAAATATAATTGTCATAGTAGTTGTTTCTATACTTACTGTAGGTACATTAGTAGCATTAATCCCAGTATTTATGTATGGTATTAGAGTCGATGTATTATCTGTAGGCACAGGATTTGGTTTAGACTCACTTCTTTCTAGTTCTTCGAGTGATTCTTATAATACCATGCAATTTAGTGGTTTCACTACACCTAGTGTTAATGTACAACATGTACAAGTAGGGCCTTATGATTATCTATTAAATGGAGGAGAAGTGAAGAATAATGGAAATACAGGATTTCAATTATTAACTCAATATGTGGATCTTACGATTTATGTTAATATAACAACCCCAAATGCTCAATTTTATGAATTGAGTTTTACCCTAGAGGATCTAATAAATATGTTAACACAAGATGTAAGTGTTTTATTAGGCCCTGATGAAATTGAAGTTGTTAATGGAACTTACACTGTATCCGTAGCAGTTGAGCTTACTATCTCTATACCAGATTTAGTATATGAAGAAACATTTTACTATGGACCACACGATTTTTATATAGATGTAATTATTGAATGAATTTTCTAATTATTTTTTTTTATCTAATTTATTAACAAAATAATATTGAAAGAACTGATTTAGAATATATCACTTCCTTTCATAATTAATGATAAGAACTGCTATTAAAACAATAATTCCTCCTAAAATGTTCCAAATCACAACTACATCACTTCTCTGTAATAACATAGAGAACATTAAAGTAAGAAACGGTTCAGCATACAAAAAAGAAGCGACTTTTGCTGACTTTAGTCTATTTTGAGAATATTGCCAGATGTAATAGCCAATTATATAACATCCAACCCCTAGATATATTGAACTTAGAAATAAAATCGGATTTAAAAAGTTTTGGACAAAAACTATAAATTCATTATTAATTATTACCAAAATTAGTAGCTCAATAACCGCTAAATACGAGATATATTTATTCATTTGGTTGCTAGAACTATTTTTAACTATCTTTTTAGTTATAGTAGAATAAATTGCCCAAAATATCGGTGTCATAAGTGCAAACATATATCCTAAAAAATTGGGAGATTCTGGAGTAATATTTTCTAAATTACCTCCTGTTACTAATAAAAAACCTCCAATTGATGCAATTATGAAGCCAATTATCTTAAATTTATTTAATTTTTCATTAAAAAAAATAAGGGCTAATATAGATATCAGGACGGGTGCTAAAAGGCATACAAATAATGCAGGAAGAGAAGGCCCAATTAAATTGATAGCTGAATACTGAGCAAAAAAGAAAAATGAAACTCCGAAAAAGCTTGCCATGATTAAATAAATCCATTCTCTTCTAGAATAGCTTTTTTTTGTAGTAATATTGTGTATTTTATTCTTTCTCAGTTTTATATACAAATCAATTAAGAGAAACCCAACCGAGGCAACTATAAACCTATATAGTGCAATAGAGAGAGGAGGTATAAAAACAACTGACATATCCACAATTATAAATGAAAAGCTCCAAATAATTATCATTAAGACTAAAAAGAAATAGATTACCAACATTAGAAAATAACTTTATTAACCAAAATTTTATACTAATAAGTTCTATTTATATTATAGAATTAAGACAGTAATAATTATTTTTAGGACTTGAAATTTTGAAAAAAATTAAGTTCAGCCTGAATCTTGGAATAATAGGAGCAGATGACTCTGGAAAAGATTTTCTTATTGATTATTTAAAGCAAATTGCTTTAAAAAATGATAATAATGAAAAATTAAATGATTTTCTAATAATGTATAAGGACATTCCAGTTAAAATTAAGGTGTTTCATGGAAAGCATTTTAATCAATTGAATGAGTGTTATGAAAATATTAGAAGATTAGATACTATTATCGTTATTATTGATATATACGATCTTAATTCTTTTAATGGAGATCTCTTTAAAGGTTTTGAGGAATTTAATACATTATACATGTTTAAAGGAGTTTCCATACTCGCTGGAATTGATAAATTCTTCATTGAAAATGGAGTTATGTCAGATAAGTTAAGAATAAGTAGAATTAACCTTATACAAAAAACTAAGGAATTAGGCTTTCTATATTATTTTGAAATCCAAAATAAAAGTAATGATATCTTAGAAATTATTAATAAATTTATCGGTATCTTTATGATAAAGGTAAGTAATATAAATCCAGAATTAATAGAACGTGCTAAAACTTATGGAAAAGAATTAAATAACCGATTTAATTCTTAAAAAACTTCCCATAAAAAATATTTAGATTTAAGAAAAAATAAAGTATGCAAATCTAAATGCTTTGCTCAATAAGATTTAATAATTACAAATCTCATTATATAATCAAAACTAATTATAAAATAATTA
>JBHLKA010000244.1:0-2686 GCA_048887145.1 Candidatus Hodarchaeota archaeon | reverse complement strand
TACTTATTATCTCAATAAGTTTCATACAATCGCTTTTCAAATTATATCTTTATTTAAAGATTTCTTAAAAGATTGATTTTTCTCCTAATACTTGCTAAAATTTACTAGAGAATATAAAAGAATTAACTCTATGAACCAATTAAAATGATTGGAATATCATATATTGATTTTTGAACAGAATAAGTTAAGAACAGTTTTAAAAATTAAGAAATAAAAGAATTATTTAGGAAAAAATTATATATTTTTCCTTAAATTAATTCTTTTAAAAAAAATTTTGGAAATCACTCTTACTTCATGAAAAATAACAAATTAAGTACCTATTTATTAGCTAAAAACATTTCATATGAAATTCTAATAGAAGAACAGCTTCAACTTAAAAGTATAGCATCAAGTCGATTACTAGAAAAATATAATAAGAAGAGAACTTCTCTTAAAGTAAAATTTATCTCATATAAAATCATAAACGCAATAATTTTTGGAATTTTACCCATTTTTCCATTAATGGCTTATATGGATATTAGTACTTTTCTAGTAAATGTGCCAGTACATCATCAAATTTCGATATTTATAAAAAGTTTAACTTTTGAGATTTTTTTTACTTTACAATTTTTAGATTTTTTTTTAATGGGGATTTTCAATTTGATTAATATTATGTCTGGAGAAATTTTTGAGTGGTTTAAAACTCTCCCTCTATCCCGGAAGAAATTGAAAAGGTTGGCATTTTTTACTATTATCCATAATTTTGATTTACCAATTATGACAAATATATTTGTATTTCCTATAATGATGCTTTTTGCTACCCAGAATATAACTGTATTTTTTGTATGTCTTGGAACTTCAATTATGAATATTACTTTTTCAATTAGTGTATTAATTATTCTAGGTGAAAAAGTAGCTAGATTAATAAAAAGACAGAATTTAAAGGCTAAAAAATCACTTTTAGTTCAAATTTTAAATACATTTAGTTATGCAATAATTATTTTTGGAAGTATCCTTGTAATTCAGATGATTCTAAATTCAATGGTTCCCATTATCGTTGCTAGTTTGAATTTGTATCGTTCCCCCTTATATAACGCTATTTTAAGCTTATTTCCATTTCCTTTTAATCCTAGTTATTTAATATCACTTTTTACAGTACCTTCTGAAATACAAGTTCCCTATTGGTTAAATCCTCTATTTGGTTTGGGTTTATATTTAATTCTAATTTACGTTCTTTTACGAAAAGCCTTGAAATCGCTAAATAATATAATATCATTAAAATATGTATTTAACAAAAATGTTTTATCAGGTAAGAATGATGAATTAAAAATACAAACAAACTCTAAAATTAAAGCTTTTATTCGAAAGGATTTACTAATTGCTTCAAGAAATATACAAACATTTATGTCTTTCATAATGCCAATAATTATGTCGTTTGTGTTCATGATCTTTTTTAATATTAGTTTTATAAATGGTGTAGACTTATTAAGTAGAGATTTATACTATAGTTGGATTGTATTGCTTGGATTCAGTCTAGTTCTCTCTAGTATGACTGTTTATAATATATTAAATATGGAGAATACTGGAAGAACAATAATAGGCTCCTTGCCTATCGTTTTTCGTGATCATGCCAAAGCAAAATTAGTTATTATGATTATTATTCAAATTATTGCAACATTAACACCAACTTTAGTATATATATTTCATTATAGGTTTATAGATTTATTAATAACTGTTCTAGCTACGCTCCCTTTTGTCTTATTTTTTTTAATTTTAACATTCTTATTAAGAGTTCGTCTATTTGGGAAGAAAAAGTATTCATATGTTCTAGAAGAAATTTTACCTGAAAATAAGATGAGAAAATGGGCGTTAATTTTTGTTTTCGAATATATACTATATTACTTGATTCTTTTGATATCTAATTTTTTATATTTTAGTGATAATTTTATTGCTTTACTCCTAACTTTATTTACCATATCGATAATTTTTACAGGAATTTTAAAAAGCATTTTTAATAAATTCTTTCCAAAATTTAGCGAGAAAAAACCCCTAGTTAAGAAACGAGATCCACAATTCATTAAAAACCTTCAATTCTTTATCTTTTTCTATATAATATATTTTTTTGCTTTTTTAATTTTCAGTTTAATTTATAACTTTTTTGAAATTTTATATTTTTTTGGAGGTTTATTCATTTTAACTGGTTTTCTTTTAATTCTTAAAGTCATTAAATCTTATTATACAAATTCAAGTGGAAAAAGTAAATGGGAAAACAAATAGAACTTACAAAACACTCAAATTTATTTAATGAGGATGGCTCTCTTGTACAACGAGGTTGGGCTCGAAAACCAGTATTAAAGTACAATAAGGAGTGTATAGGAAAGAGATGGACGAGAATAAAAGAATGGGATCACTTTTCAGTTTTAAATAAAGATTTTGGATTTCAATTAACTATAGGAGATATAGGATATCTTACGCAGATGAGCTATGTGTGGCTTGATTTTAAAAATAAAAGGCGAGATGGTCGAGGTCTTTTCAAATTTTTCACGAAATCTCAACTTTTACCATTAAATTCCTTAGACAATAGCATTATCGAATTTCCAACTAAAAAGTTTAAAGCCACTATCTCAAAACAAGGGAATAAGCGAATCCTCTCGATTAATGACTCTTCGTTCCAAGAAAAAGGGATAAAAGGTACTATAATCCTTGA
>JBHLKA010000243.1:0-2691 GCA_048887145.1 Candidatus Hodarchaeota archaeon | reverse complement strand
ATTTCTGATATATCAGTTCCCACAGAAACTAAAGCAACTCCAATTACTAATGGAGATATACCTAATGCTGCAGCAAGGATAGCTGAATGTTTAACTGCTTTAATACTACAGATAACAATTAATCCTAATCCTCCAACCAGCATAAAAATAGCTAATATAATCTCGATCATTCTTTATCAATATCCCTCTAAAAATATTTTAAATTTTTATAATCCTAATATGGGGGGTATTTCTAATATTTCAAAAAAATATATTTAAAAATCGAAGTTAATGCCGTTTAAGAGGATTCTACCTATAATGAATCGTTGCGTTTAATTCCCATTTTTAAATTGTAATATAATATTTAAATATTTTCATTTTGGAGATTTTTTCAAATTTATTGGAGGTTTAGATTTTGATGCGGATTTGAAAATCTTATGTGTTCAAATTCTATCTATCTAAGCAATCTTATTAAATCTGTTAGAATTTCACCACCATTCCCTTTTAGAAAAACATCGGCTAAATCATCCATAATAGTGTTATCTCGATTGATGAATATTACTTTAGCACCACTTTGTTTTGCAATTTGTGGAAGTAGATTTGCTGGAGATACTAATAAGGAACTCCCAACCATGATGAAACTATCACATGTTTTACAAGCTTGTATCGCACTTTCTAACACATCATAAGGAAGAGATTCACCAAACAATACAACTTTGGGCTTGATGTAGCCTCCACATTCACAAATCGGAAATTTAACATTTTTAGTATTAACCTCTTTAAATTGAAGTTCTTTTTTACACGCAATACATTCCAAAGTTAAGTAAGAACCGTGAAGTTCAAAAATTGGAATATCTTTAAAAGCAATGCTTCCGGCTCGCTGATGTAAGCCATCGATATTTTGAGTAATGATTGCTTTAACCTTTCCAAGCTTTTCTAGTTCTACCACTGAATAATGTATCAAATTTGGTTGTGCTTCAGATAAAATATCAACCAACTCATTATGCATTTCCCAGAATTTACTTGGATCTTGAAGGAAGTAATAGTAATTTGCGTATATGGAGGGATCATAACGGGACCAAAGTCCACCTTCACTTCTAAAATCAGCAATTCCAGACTGAGTAGATGATCCTGCTCCTGTAAACACAACAATTTCTTTAGAACTCTTTATAATATCTGCTGCTTGAGATAAAAGCCTATCGTTTATCATCTAAGAATATAATGATGGATTAATTTAAAAATTTAACAAGAAATTATAAAAAGTTGTTAAAAATTATAAAATTTACCTATATCTTCATATTTATACTTTCCATATATGAATTCTTTAGTAAATTTCAGATACCTTGTATATAATTTCCATGTGTTTTTCATTCTTTTTTGAGATTGATAAATTTGAAGCCATTCGGTCAATTTTTTTCTTAATTTTTCAGAAATTTTTACAGTAATTAACTTATTGTTTGAATCTTTATTAAATCTCCCGTACTGGGGCACAAAATACACCCAATATTCAATATTTCTTAGTTGTAATACTTTAGCGGCCCCAATTGCAATATCATGAGTTGCTTGGTGGTCTTCATGGAGGTTATGGTCACTAGGTATTAATAATCGATCTGCGTCCTTAATAAGAGGTATGACTGTTTTAATACCTTCCTCTATATAATCTTGAGCTTTTGCATCGGGGAATTTTAACAAGTGAAGGTTTTCCGGAGGTAAACCTAAAAATTCTACTGTCTTTTTTGCTTCAGTTAATCTCTCCGTGGCAATTTCATCTTCGGTCATTTTTAAAGCTTCAATTGTTTGATCATCTTCCATTTTTCTGTAGCAAGCACGACCATCGGTAACCGTTATAATATGAATATCATGTTCTTGTTCAATCCAATCAAAAATGATTTGCCCAGCTCCCATCAATAGATCGTCTGGATGAGGCTCAAAAATAACTATTTTCAGAATGATCACTAATGTTATTAAACATTTAAAAAATTTAAAAGAGATATACTCGCAATAAAACGAGAGGTGAGTTTTAAACTAAAATACTATTTTTTTTTAACTTTAAAATCACCAACGCCAAAAAATATCTTCAGCATGGCCCAATACATCGTTTAAAAAGATTTTTTCTCCGTTGTCTAAAATGAGGTTTCCAGAATAGAGCCCATGCATTAGAGAAGAATTTAATTTTATAATTCCAAAATTAATTTTCTCTATGTGAGGAATTAGAGGAGTAAGCATCATGTTAAATCTATTATCATTGCTAGTAAATTTCCATGGCTTTGAAGGGTCTCTATTTTCATGGTGAAAGATAACTTTGTCAATTTTTTGAGCCTTTCCATCATAAAAAATGAGATTTTCTGTATGCGTTGAGAGATCTCCAAACCCATAGCCAATATTAAAAGCAACAGGTACTTCATCGATGATTCCACATGCAGAACCCCATAACCAATGAGTTTTATATGGCCAAATCCCACGGCCCCAATCCATTAGACCGAATGAAGAATCTGGATTGAATTCATATACCTTTTCACCTAATCTTAATTTACCTTCTGCTGGCATCATATTTATCTTATGGTTATAATAAAATAGTCTCGGATCCTCCTTATACCCAGTTACAACCACTGTATTATCCCATTTAGGATTATCTTCAAGGATTATAGTACCTTTTATCCCTTTTTCTTGGAACGAAGAGTCATTAATCGAGAGGATTCGCTTATTCCCTTG
>JBHLKA010000242.1:0-2736 GCA_048887145.1 Candidatus Hodarchaeota archaeon | reverse complement strand
TCTTCGAGTTGTTTCCTCACATAGTGTCTAGGTTTATTAGGATCTCCAAACATTGCAAAAAATTGGTGATCTACAATATGAAAATCAATCCTCTTGCTAAAAGCCTCAACCATCCTATCTATTATTGGACCTTGTGTTCCTGAAGCAATTGCCTTTGCTTTTGAAGAAACAAAACCATTTAATAACTCATTTATTATAAAGTCTTGTTCATGAGTTCTGGATTTTAAAATCTTTTCAAAGGCTTCAGAGAAAGTTTTTGTATTTGGAAAAAAAGCATTTTGTATCTTATCATTAATAGATTTTATAAATATTTCTCCATTATTTCTTGGGAAAATTAATTTCATATCATTTAGTCTTTGGATTAAAGCTTCTTTTGCACCTGGAATGTTTTCAATATCTCTGTTTTCAAGATGTTCAATCGCAATTTCTAAACTTTTTTCAAACTCTAGGAGTAATTTATTCCAAGTCAGATCTTCAAATTCAGACATGATTTAAACCTTTTTTTTATTTAAATTTCTATTAATTAACCCAATTCAATTCTCTAGCTGTTTTTTTAAGCGCATTGATTAATGGTTTTATTAATTTCTTATCATAAATATTTGGTGACGAAATTCCTTTTTGAGTTTTCCAACCCATTTGAATTCCTTCACCTATTTCTCTCTTACCAAATTTAATAAAGCTACTTAAATCTCGAATCCACCAATAGAATCTTAGCCATTTCTTGTTTGGATTATCTTTTGAATAAATTATTGCTATTGCTTTCCATTCTCCTACTAACCATTTCACAGTTATACCACTTACTGGTATGTAATAATTAATTGGAAAATTGCTTTGAAAACGTAAATCAAGATCTAAGGGAGAAACACTAAAAATGGGTTGATTATATCCTTCTAATATCACAATTTCAGAGCAATTCTGACATATATAATGAGTTTTATTTTTTTCCATTTTTTTTTGACAATTTGGGCAAGTACGATTTTCAATAATTCTAGCTTTAATAATTTCTATTTTTTTTTCTTTTTCTAAATCTTGTTCGGTTTTTGGTTCAGATCTGCCATACTTACCTGACCAACTCCACAGATCGTCAAATGATTCATCAATTTTTTCTAACGCTTTAATAGTATTGTTAAGTACATCTCTGTCGTAAATTTTAAACATGCCTGCATGCTGATAATTTTTCCACCATGAAACTCTGACATATTTTTCTTTATAGGAACTTTCGCAAATCAACACAGCAAAAACACGATTAGAGGTTTTATTAATGACTATTCCCTTTTGACAGACTTCATACTTCCTATTTAAAGTAAGTTCTTTATGAAAATATTCACCATCTCGAAATTCACCTTCTTGAATAATTTTTTTTTCTTCTTTCTCAAAGTTTTCCTCTTTTTGCTTTAATATTTTTCTACATTGTGGACATTGAAATATTCCAGCAACTAGAGGCTCCATTTCAACATTACATGAAGGACATTTCAAGATTAGTCATCACTACTCGTTATTACAAATCTTTCATAATCTAGATTTAATAATTTTATTTGCTTTTGAGTTAAGTTAGAAATTTCATTATTAATTACAACCAAATCTCCTCTAAGTTTTAATAATGATTCTTGAATATTATTAACAATATTTTCTTCATTAAATGATACTTTTTCAATAAATTTAAGATAACTATTTTTTTTCCCTTTCCCAGAATAGGTTCTCTTAATATCTAGGATTTTTTTTTCAATTTCACTTAATTTAAATCTAAAATTAAGTAAATTAATTAATATTGACTTCCACTTTTTGAAAATTTCATTGTTAATATCTATTTTATCAAAATTGAATTTATCAGGGAGTTGTACTTTTTGATCTTTAAGAAAATCTATAATTTCTTTATTTTCTTTTATTGCTTTATCTATTTTTATTAAAACATGCTTACTATTCAATAATGGTTCAAAAGTGTTAATGAATTCATTGATTTTGTCTTGAATTTTTTTAAATCTTTTAAAAAAACCCTCTATAGTAATTTCTATTTTAATAGCCTGATAAATATTACCGTATTGATCTAATATATAATATAAATCATCAGATAATGCATAATCATGGTCTCCTATTTCATAAATTAAGGAGTGGATAACATTACTTGATTCACATCTGACTCCTTTTAATTTAGTAAGAGCTAAATTAAAATTTCTCCGTGATAGGGATTGGAATTTTTTATTTATCATTAAAAAGAGGGTGTCATCAGGCACAGAAATTGTAGATTTTTCTATAGTTATTGTTTCTTCTCCTAATATAATAATAAAATCATCATCTTTTTGATCAAATTCTTTTATACTTCGAATATTTTTAAATAATCCTAAGTCAATAGCAATTTCAGTGAAATTATTTTGCCAAAATTTTGTAATATTGCCTTTATAAATTTCATCTAATATTAAAATCCTCTCATAGGATTCTATAAGTCTATTATCAGCCAAGTTTTTAAATAAATCATTTCTAATAATATATAAAAATAAAATGATATATCTCATATCAAAATCGTCTAAAATTTTATCAATTAAATCTTGATCATAATCCAATGTTAAATTTCTGTGCTCCATGCCTAAAATCCACTAAATATATTAAAATCTTTATATTTCTTTCGGTTAAAAAAAGTGATTAGTGTAATTAAACATTCCTAAAAAATCTTACGATTTCCTCTAACTTACAATTGAAAAAGCGAAAATTTTTTAGTTTTAATTCCTAATTACTTATTGA
>JBHLKA010000241.1:0-2964 GCA_048887145.1 Candidatus Hodarchaeota archaeon | reverse complement strand
GTTTTAACGACTTTTATTTGATTTTTCATCCTATCAGCATGGGACCAATCGAATAATTTATCTATGTTTTTATAATCGTCTGGAGATTTAAGAACTGGATTATAAGGATCTGGATAAGCGGCATTATCTGGCGGATATATTATCTTTGCCCCAAAACCTTGAGCCTCAACGCAAAGATCTGGCATTGCAGTAATTCCATCATAACCAAAAAGCTGTTGAGCTTCTATTTGGCATCTTAAGAATAAATCTGGCTTTGTAGCATATTCTCCATAATTTAATCTTCTAATTTGAGCTGCTGCTGCTGATACAAATGGAAAGCACGGAACTCTATCAAGTTTTTTTCTTAGTAAAAGACCGGTTATCCTTTCCATTGGAGTCATATATTCTTCGCATTCTTTTGGCATTTTTTCTGCTTTTGACATACTATTCACTTCTTTCTAAATTCAGTATAAACCATAATGTAAATTATTAAAAATCTTTAAATAAAATAATGGAATGTTGTATTATTAAAGATTTCATCTATTTATAGCACATTCTTCATGTATAGTGAAAAAAAATATGGGTGATTGAATAAATTTTGAAAGTTATAGAAAAAGAAATCAAAAGAATAATATACAATCGAGAAATTTTCTTTTTTAATTTATTCACTTCTTAATTAAAAAGGTGGTTGATACAATTGAGTGAGTTCCCTAAGTTTGATGATGTAGGTAGTTTTCCGCTACCTGAAAATATTACTAATGAAAGCTATGAAAGATTTTATTGGATAGCCTATAAAGCTCTTGCAAATAAAGAGAACATTTTTGCCAACAAGGGAATTCAAATACATTTAATTGAACCAATACTTAATTCATTCAAATTAAAATTAAAAGCTGGAGTTGAAGTCATAAACTACCCTCAACATATAGATATGTATACACAATTCTTACACCCTATAGCAGAATTTGAAATTGAACCCAATTTAATTGATCCGAGTAAAGCCTATATCCCTGAAATTGATATAATAGAAAATTTCGCCAAAAAATATTATGAAGAAACAGGTGAATGCTTACAAATTAAGATATGTGTTACTGGACCTATAGATTTATACATTAAACGATTCAAGTTTTCTCTTTATCCAGATATGGTACTGAATTTTGCAAAATCTATAAATTCAATTTTGAAAAACTCCGTAATATATACAAAATATATAAATACCTCAATAATTTCTATTGATGAACCTTCATTTGGTTATGTTGATATTGTGAACATATCTGAGGAAGATTTAGTTAAAATATATGATAAATCTTTGGAGGGGATTAAGAATAGTAATAACACTACTCAAATGCATATTCATACTCTTAATAGGGCTGATATTCCCCTTAAAACTAAACATTTCGATATCATAACCTGTGAATATGCTGCTAATAAATCTAACAAAATTTCAGTAAATCTCTTAGAGCAATATGATAAATTTATTAGAGTTGGCATCACCAGAACTAATATCGACTTTATTATTGCAGAAGCGATGGATAATGGTGCTAAATGGGATGAGTTAAACACATTCAATGGTATGATAAGCTTAATTGATTCAAAAGAGACGATTAAAAAAAATCTATTAGATGCGATACAGCTCTATGGGGATCGATTAAAATTTATTGGACCAGATTGTGGATTGGGAGGCTGGCGTATTCCTGAAGTAGCGTTTGAATTATTACTCAGAACTAAAGAAGTCATCGAAGAAGTTAAAAAAGATAAAAATTAAGATTTCCATGAAATCGAATTTTGAAAAGTTTCTTAAAATCTAGTTTTTTATATTTGATTTACAAAATTGATTTTTAAAGCGGGAACTCTTATTTTTTAAAATCGATAGATATTTATATTTTAAGTGACATCTATTAATTGTCAAGCAAGAATTTACAAAAAATTTGTAAGGTGAGTTTATGTCTGATGATTATGATGATATTGATGATTTTTTTGAAAGGATAAAGGAAAATTTTGGTTTAAATTGGGATAAATTCGATGTGGATTTCCTTTTTCTACCTGGACCAAGTTTAGATCAAAAAAAAAGTCCTAAAAACAAGAAAGGAAAAGGCTTTAAGGTTACCTACCATTTTGAACCAGGTATGGACAAACCTGAAGTAAGAATTGAAGGGGATTTTGATCAAAACAAGCTTCAGGATTATTTAAAAAGATTTAATTTATCTAAATATTCTAATTTTCAACAATTACCTAAAACAAATAAAGTTAAAGAAATAAATGCTAAAGAACTCCAAATAGAACCAACCAAAAATTATAACAAAATTAAAATCATTGAACCTTATTCAGAATTAAATGAATATGAGAATTTTATAGAAATCATTATAGAGGTACCTGGAGTTGAGAAAGGTCACTTTTTACTTAGTCTAAGCGAAGATAGAAGTAATTTAAAAATTAGCGCAGAAAGCCAGATACGCAGATTTGTAAAAGTGATTAAATTACCATTTAAATGTACAATGGATGATTATAGTTTAGATATTAATAATGGTATTGCAATTTTAAAACTGAATAAAATAAAAGTTAGTGAAATCTAAATAATCAAATTAATATATAAGAAAAGAAAAATAAATATGTTAATAGAGGTTTTGAATAATGAGTAGTAGTTTAATGGGAGAGAATAAAGGAAACTCTGTGGAAGTAAGAGTAAAGGACGCATTAAAGGAGGATGTGGGCAAAGGATTTATTAGAATAGATGCTGATATTATAAAAGAAATGGACATTCATCCCGGAGATGTAATAGAAATTATCCATCCATCTTCAAATAAACGTACAGCAGCTTTATTTTGGAGCGATTATAGAGAAGATAAAGGTACAAAAATAATAAGGATTGATTCTTCAATAAGAAGAAATATAAATGCTTCTATTGATGATATTGTAAGAATTTCTAAAATAGAAGCTAGTATAGCTGAAAGGGTTACCTTTGCAGGCTTAGAAGAAGCCATCATTTTA
>JBHLKA010000240.1:1423-2982 GCA_048887145.1 Candidatus Hodarchaeota archaeon | reverse complement strand
TATGACGTCCGCTTGACGTGCGGAAGGTCGTGTGTTCAAATCACGCCGGGCCCATTATAAAAGAAAAGTCTTGAGAATGATATGCCAATAAGAGTACGCTGGAGAACGAAAGAATATATCCCATTTGCTTTTATGATTTTTGGAGCTTGTGGCTTTTTTCAAATTCTATTCATTTTTATTGCGCAATATTTATTAAGTGTTGGAAATCATTATGTTGTTATATTAATTCCACTTGGAGCTACTATTGCTTTATATTTTGGAGCAACAATAATTTTTGAGGCATACGCGCAAATAGAAAGGAAAAAAAAGTTGAAAACACAATTTCAGAAATCACGAGTAGATTTATCTGCTCTTAAAAGAATCTTAAACTTTCCTATTGTAAGACCCTTACTTATTATGTTCATTATTTTTACTATCTTCTTTTTTATTTCTTATTATATCGGTATTTTCTATTTAGACAATACATTCTCATTTTTAGTGGCAGAAAACTTTTCCGCCTTAGTATGTTTATTGATAGCGAACCTCATTGAGAAAAGAATCGGAAAGGTAAAAAGATATTAAGCTTTTCATATAATTTCTTTTTTTAAAGTCATAATTGCCTTATTTCATATTCTAATATATCATAATATAATAATATCAAAATAGTTAATATTTATATAAATCAATATTCATAATCTAAATAGAATAAATATTTAATTAACCAATCGATTCTAAATATGGCTAAACTTCAAGTTCGCTGCCCTACTTGTTCAAAAAATAATTTTATAGAAGTGTCTGATGATGAAGTTAAAAAAGCTGCGCGAGGACTATTTACAGTAAATATTGAAGAGGGTATTATCTGTGAACATTCGTTTGTTGCCTATGTTGACAAAAATTTCGTTGTAAGAGACACATTTAAAGCTGATTTTCAAATCGAACTCCCAGATGCTATTTCTGAAGATATTACTGAAATAGAAAAGGATTTTTCAGATTTATTTGAAATTGATTTAATCAAATTAAATTTAACTGCTTCAGTATTGGGCTATATATTAAGGGCAATGATTTATAAGAAGAAAATCGTTATAATTTCCGATCAAGAATATATGTTTAGCCAAATTTCAAACTTTTTCGATTACTTAACGCAAAACACATTTAATATTGATCTTACTGTAATTACTGAAGAGGACTATAATATTCAAACTTTCGGCGAGCATTTTGCTTTTAAAGGTCGGGAAGTAATTAATGATTTTGATAGCAAAATTCAATCCACCAAATTAAATGTTGAAAAGACAATAATTCAGAAATTTCTAAGTGAGTATGATCCATTAACCAGTTTAATTATCATAAAAAATGAAATACAAAAAGCTTTCGAATTATCTGAAACCATAATAGGTGTTATTAGTAATATAAAAAAGAATGAAAAAATCTATTCAAAAAAGATGATAAGTGATCTGGAAAGAAAACATGAAGTTAAAATATCAATTGCATATTTAGATTATTTATATGAAATTGTAGAAAATTTTTTTGAAGTAAAAATCCCAAGATCCTCAGACATTTCAAATTTTCTTAGTACTTTATAA
>JBHLKA010000240.1:0-1323 GCA_048887145.1 Candidatus Hodarchaeota archaeon | reverse complement strand
TTATAATTGATCGTGAAAGGTGGATTTCACGCTAATTTATGTATACCATAATATCACTATAATATCATGTAGATATTATACAGACAAACAAAACGTTATAAAAAGTGACAATCTACAATAAAGTAAAGGTGAAGTTAATTTGGTTGATTTATTAAATATTTACTTTTTATTTTTAGCTTTAATTTACATTAGTATATCAGTAATATTGTTAATATATAATTTTTTTAAGAATAGGCATGTTCACATGCTTTACTTATTGATAGCTTGGTTATCCTTTTTGATTAATCATGTATTTACTATAAATCTTTTACTTAATCCTAATATTGAAAGCAAATTGGCAAATCTATTAGGATTTATAGATAACTTTTTCCTTATAAATGCTTCTTTCTTTATTGTATTATTCGGAGAATCAATTTCAAGAAAAATACCAAGTAATAAAAAACTAATTTGGTTTTCTATTTTCATCGGGTTTTATTCTTATAGCTCATATCTTAATTATTTCATTTTTAATCGTATAGATATAATAGAGAATGTTATCCTTCTAAATTTTTACGTTTATGCTTTCAGTTTTTTAATTTTAATATCTACTGGGGGTTTTTTAATGGCTTATTATTTGTTTAAAATTTATAGGGTAGCTCCCTTCAAATTAAAAAAATACGTTTTTTTATCATTCATCGGTGGAATTCTGTTAGGAATAGTAACCCCAATTTCAATAATTATTATGCGTCTTATTCTGCTTCTTGATATTGGATTATCAGTTTTGTTAGCATCAATAGGAATGTTAACAATATTTACTGCAATCTTCGCCAAAAATCCAAAATTAGCTTTCATTTTACCTTTCAAGGTCATGAGGTTAAGTGTGATTAACTCTAATGATGGAAATCTGTTGTATTCACATAATTGGAAATCTGGAAATGAAATAAAAGACGATGATATTGTATCAATGATGTTCCAAGGAATTATTACAATTTTAAGAGAATCATTAGGAAAAGGGGATTTACATGAAATAAATTTGGAGAATGCTGTTGTAATAGCCCAAAAAAGTATAGAATTTCCTGTTGTTTACATTTTAATAGCTACAAGTACATCTAAATCTTTAAAAAATGGTTTAAATACATTTATTAAGCATTTTGAGCTTAAATTTTCTAAATTTTTAGAGAAAATTATAGATTTTAGTGTTTTTTCATCAGCTTCTGAGATTGTATTTCAAAGTTTTTCTTTTTTACCCGATTGAATCAAATTATTAAAAATGCGTCGTCCGGGATTCGAACCCGGGTCCCACGCGTGGCAGGCGTGAATTCTACCACTATACTAACGACGCTT
>JBHLKA010000239.1:0-3007 GCA_048887145.1 Candidatus Hodarchaeota archaeon | reverse complement strand
TACGGAAATCGAATGAAGGGATTAAGACCAATTACAAATATTCATCCACTATTTAAAATATTCTAAATAATTGGTGAAAAGATGAGTTATATCATAAATTTTGAACCAATTGGACTTAGTATCCCCTGTATTGAAGGATATACTATTTTTGAGGCTGCTAGGAAAGTAGGGATTCCTATAGTTTCATATTGTGGTGGAAAAACTATTTGTGGTCGTTGTAAAGTACGTATTATAAACGGAAATGTATCTCAGATTGGTAAAAATGAAAGAAATCTTTTAAGTGAAGAAGAAATTACATCTAACTATCGTTTAGCATGTGCTATGCGTGTATTTAGTGATATAAAAGTCGAAATTCCACCTATCTCTCTGGAAGCTATCCAAAGATTAGAATTATTTGGAAAAGAACCAGATATAGTTTTAGACCCTGTAATCACTAAATATGATTTGAAGTTACAGGAGCCTTCTCTGGAAAATCCATTAGCTGTTTGGGAAAATATACAAAATTCTTTAACCGAAAAATATGGATTAAAGAACTTGAGTCCAGATATTTCATTTTTGCAAGATTTATCATCTAAGATAGGAAAATCGAATCGGGAAATCTCAGTTATTGTGCGAAATGATGAAGTAATTGGGATTAATGAGCCAGATCAAGATCTTTATGGGATTGCAATTGACATTGGGACCACTAAACTGGCTATTTATTTAATAGATTTGCAATCTGGAAAAAATGTAATAATTAAAGGAGCAATGAATCCCCAAATTCTCTTTGGTGAGGATGTAATGAGTCGTATAACTTACGCCATAGAAAATGGGGATGAGCAGTTGAGGAAAAGCCTTTTAAATATTCTTAACAAAATTATCCAAGAGTTAACCGATAACTTAGAGAAAATAGTAGATGTGTGTATGGTCGGTAACACGGCAATGCATCATCTTTTTATTGGTCTACCTGTAAAACAATTAGGACGAGCTCCTTATATCCCAGCAGTCAAACACTCTTTAGATGTTAAAGCTCGTGAACTCGGGCTCAATGTCGCCAAAGGTGCATATATTCATTTTTTACCAAATATTGCTGGTTTTGTAGGTGCTGATCATGTAGCTATGCTCCTAGCATCGGAACTTTATAAAACCAAAAAAAATGTAATTGGTATTGACATTGGAACTAATACTGAAGTAGCTTTATCTGTAAGGGGGGATATTACTACCCTTTCTTGCGCTTCTGGTCCTGCATTTGAAGGGTCGAGAATCAAACATGGTATGAGAGCGGGTGAAGGGGCAATAGAAAAAGTTACAATCAGAAATAATAAAGTTGAATTTAGTGTTATTGGTGATATTAATCCAGTTGGTATATGTGGATCGGGTATTTTAGATACGGTTTCCCAGCTTCGCCAAGAAAAAATAATAGATTCGCGTGGTAGATTACAAATTCACGATTTGGTACGAACACGCCAAAATATTAGAGAATTTCTTTTAGTTTCGGAAGAAAATACAGGAATAGCTCAGGATATTGTGTTTACCCAATATGATATAAGTGAGATACAATTAGCTAAAGCAGCGATACGCACTGGAATTAATATTTTACTATATGAAAGTGGCATAAATGAGGCAGAAATAGATAAAATTGTAATTGCAGGAGCTTTTGGCACGTATATAAATGTGGAGAGTGCAATCAAAATTGGTATGTTTCCTTTTATTCCTATTAATAAATTTAAGCAAGTAGGAAATGCGGCTGGAATAGGTGCTAAACTCAGTTTAATATCAAAGGAGTATCGGTCCATTGCTGAATCAATTGCTAACCGAGCCAAGTACCTTGAATTAACTATCCATCCAAAATTCAATCATGAGTTTTCTCATTCGTTACAGATTCCTTAAATTGTATTCAAAATAGATAAATAATAAGCAAATTCAGAAATAAAATATAAAATAAATAATGTAAATGATCTTGAATGTCAATTAAAAAAACAAAGGTAAGGAGAGGTCTTGCAGGATTGTTATGGCAATTTATTGAGCCTATAAATTTCAATCCGGAGTTTAAAGAAAAATTTGGAGATACAAAATTATACATTCTCTTAAATCCTAATGATCAAAAGTGGGCTGCTCTATTAAAAATTGAAAATGGGACATTAGATGTTGATGGGGTTAGAAATGATGAAGAAACCCTAAAATCACTTGAAATTGATTCTTTATTTCAAGCACCCGCAGAAACCTTTTTAAATTTATTTAGTGAAGGCTTATCTACAGGCACTTTGTTAAAAAAATGGATTACTGGTAAAGTCAAATTACGTGGCTTGAGAAAAATGATGGCATTAAAACAGATTTTTGCACTATTAGGCTGAAAATAACTATTATTAAATAACTTTTTTTTTTTTATTTCATAAAGATTAAGTACAGCATCCTCCATCAATTTCATATTTTATAAATCAATCTATAATTATGACTGTTTAACCATTCTTTAGAGTTTTTTCACATTTTTTTTTAATTCTTCTTACCACGCAATTCTTCTGGATGATATCGCTGATATTATCCTTTTTTAATCGGCTATAGTTCTGTTAAAATAGAAAAATAAAAAAAAGATAGTCAAGAACTATTTACTATCTAAAATTTTAAATGCAAAATAATGTAATTTGGCAGCTAAAGAACTGCAAATAATCAATTCTCTTTTTTTGATCGTAAAGAATCATGAAGTTAAATACCCATTTTCGAAGTTTTTGGGTTTATATCATAAAAATAATTTATTTTTTTGAGGATTATTCCTAATTAGGCATCTATGGATTCAAGTAGATGAAGAGTTAAAATTTAATGTGATTTAACAATATATGGATATTAACTTATATAGTAATAAATATGAATTATTGATCATCATGAGTAAAAATAAAGCGCAACCAGAAGAAATCCCCACTTCAAAAGAGGACGAGATATTTAAATTATTAACGCATCAGACACGCCGAAATATAATAAAAGTATTAGGAGAACGCGATCTTACGTTCTCACAAATCAAAAAGAATTTAGA
>JBHLKA010000238.1:0-3009 GCA_048887145.1 Candidatus Hodarchaeota archaeon | reverse complement strand
TATTAGTTTTACTGTGGAGACTAGGAAAAAAGAATAATATTTCTCTACTAAAAATATTAAAAACTCCCTTCAAAAGTTCAATCTCGAATGTCGGAAAATCTATTCTATATGGTTTTATACTAATTACACTACTATATCTGGTTTTATATTCTTCTATAGGATTAAATTATGTGGGAATGATCCCTTCTGTTTCGAAAGCGTGGATTGTAGCAATCTATTTTGTAATAACCTTTCTGATGTTCTTAGTTTTTGGCATTCTTTTCCAATTTGTTATTCAATCAAAAATTCAAAGAACAAAAGAAGGCACTCTAAAGGCAATCCTCATCCACTTCGGGGTTCTTTTAATCTATATAGCTGTATATCTCCTTTTAATCAGCGCTTTGATGGGAAATTTATTCTTTTTTGGAGTAATGATGCCAATTGCGATCCCTCTTAATTTACTCATTGCTGGTATTTCAGTTTATACTTATAAGAAAACAGGGAATATTATTGCGGGTACACTAATTGTTGCGGTATTATTTGTCATGATAGTTAGTACATTTGCGCCATACCAAGGCTTTCTGGGACTCTTAACAACTTTTGTTGATTAATAAAACTATTAATTCTTTTTTTTTATTTTTACTAAAACTATTTTTTTAGATCAGAATGTATGAAACTTATAGATAAAAATCTTATAAATTATAGAAAATATATTAAATAAAATAGAGAGAGATCAGAAATTAAAAATTAAAAAATTTATTGATTACCATGTCCTCAGCTAAAGGTTTTTTATGGAGCATTGTATTCTTATTAACCGCAGCAATTTATAGTTCAATTCCTACTTATTTAATTGTTACATATTGGCAATGGTTAAATTCGTTCACAATGGACGGAAGACCAGTATATACAATTCCTTTATTTACTTTATTCTTATGGATTATTTCCTTAGTTGTTACTTTAATTTATCTTGTTGCTATGATAAGAGCGATAGTTCAGAGGAAAAATGAGGATTTAGGGATTCCTAAGGGTGTAAAGGGTTTTGGACTTGTCTCTTCAATTATAGTAATTATATTTATGGTTTTATGGTATATTCTATTCAATGAGATTGCCTTCTTCTCTATGATTCCTCCTTAATGAACTTAGTTAATTTCTTTTAAAAGAAAAAATAAAAATTAAATTAGATATTAGAATTATTCGGTAATCTGTCTCAATTTATCTTCATGGATTTTTACTAATTTTTCTTTGATTTCTTCGTACTTTTCTTTTGTAATTGGAAATTTTCTTAAAGTTAATATCCCTAAAGCAAGAGCAACAGCAGGAAAAACACACGTTAATATTCTAATTCCCAAAAGTGTTAGATCAGTGACTGTTGCTGGGTCATAAGTTGCCCATCCCACAGTGGGAAAAACAATAGCAAGGGATAAAGCAACTGCTACTGTAGAAAAACGAATTATTAAAGCATTTACTCCATAATATGCGCCTTCGCGTCTTAATCCCGTCTCAATTTCATCATAATCGATAATAGCACTCATTACAACATCTCTTCCAAACATGACACCAGCAAAACCAAACCCAATTAAAATATATGTTATAATGGCTCCTATAAATTCCCAAATAAATAAGGTAGGGATTAATGTAATTATTAAAGTTGCTAACGCTGTCATATGGGCCTTTTTTGCACCTTTTCTAGCAAAGAAATTCCGCCATATAATCATAAATATTATTGCTGAGATAAAAATTATAGCTAATAATAATTGTTGCATCAAAGCATCTTCTTCACCTATTACATATCCTAAGAAATAGGGATTAATTATGGGGAACAATCCAAAAACATACCACTGTGCAAAATTTGTTAGAACATACCATTTAAAAGCTTTATTTTTAAATGAAAGTTTTACAGATTTTAAGAATGATGGTGCCTTTTCAGGATCCTTAGAGTATTCTTTTCTTTCCTTTAATCCAAATATAATAAAAATAGACGCAAAAATAGCTGCTAAAGCCGCCATAATAAATGAAGCTCCAATAAATTGTATTTGAATGTTTGATCTTATTACCGGATCGGCCGTATAAGGTATTAATTCTTCAATAAAAAAGCCAGGTAATAAAGCAGCGAATAATAATCCTATGATATTAAAGATTTGAACAAAATTATTAGCTTTTGCTCTCTCATCTAAATCCTGGTACATTTCTGGAAATAAACTTGTTTGATTTAAAGAATATGCTGTATAGAAAGTATCAAAGAGATTTATTATAATTATAAAATAAACGAATTGAATCACTGGTGAGCCTGTAATAGGCGCTGACCATAAAAGAATTATAATTATACAGGTTGGGATAATTCCTCCAATTACATATGGTCTTCTTCTTCCCCATTTTGATGTTGATCTATCTGATAAAGCACCTAAAAGCGGATCGTTTAACGCATTCCAAACAGACCACAATACATAGCCTAATGAAACTAACAGTATATCACCTATTATCACCGTATAATAAAAGTTAAATATATAAAATGTAAACATTTGATATGACATCGTGTCTGCTATTCCAGCAAAACTATAAAAGATTGTTGTTTTTGTAGATATTATTTCCCTTGAACTAGATTTTTCTTCACTCATTTTTACATTTTGTTTTTAATTTAATTTAGTTAATTTATTTTTGATATTGATATTTTTATATTTTTATTTATTATGAAAATCAGTTTTCGAACAATATAAACCTTTTTTTAAGTTTTGATTTTAGAAAGAAAGTGGGTAATTTCCAAATTCTTTTGTTGCTTTAACCATCCAGCGTAAATTTGGGACTTTAACACCTGGATGCATATTTGCGGCACTCACAATAAACCCTCCTCCTGGTCCAGCTGTTTTAATGGCATATTTAACTGCATCATAAACTTCCTGTTTGTTTCCATAAGTTAATACATGAGCAACATCTATATTACCCAATAAACATAAATTATTTCCTACTTTCCTTTTTATTAATGCTAAATCAACACCAGCAGTAGGTTCAAGACTATGCAAGCCATCAAATCCG
>JBHLKA010000237.1:0-3040 GCA_048887145.1 Candidatus Hodarchaeota archaeon | reverse complement strand
TCCATTACAGATGATTACTTTCAGTTTAGTTACAATGCTTTATATTCCGTGTTTTGCTACAATAGTTTTAATTGCTAAAGAAACTAATTGGAAATATGCTTTACAAATAGCTGGTCTTGAAATTGGAATTGCCCTGTTAATAGGTGGAATAATAAATTGGGTATTTTTCTTTTTATAACCTATTAAATAAAATTTTCAATTAGAAAATGTTTATCCTCAATTTGCTTATTTATAAGTATTTTAACAATAATTATTCTAATATTGTGTAAATAATTTAATAACTTATATGGAGGAATTCTTAAATTAAATATAATTCTTATATGAACTAAGAATTAATAATGAATGAATCAGAATATGACATAGTTCCCTTTAAAACAAAACTTTTCGGGAGCTTTGGGTCTTTTGGATTGAACTTAACTACTAACTTCACTTTAGCATGGACTCAAATCTATTATATTAAAATAGTAGAGATAGATTTTCTTAAGTGGTCTCTCGCATTCCTTATCTACATGGTATGGAATGCTATTAATGATCCCCTCTTTGGTCATCTTTCTGACAGAACTCGAACAAAATTAGGCCGTAGAATTCCGTATTTAATGATATGTAGTCCATTATTATCGATAAATTTCATAATTTTGTACTTCGCTCCTATTGAGAGTTCGCAATGGATAAAGTTCACGTGGTTATTAATTAATTTGTTTACTTATGATTCCTTTTTCACGATTGTTTCAATTTCTTTCACTTCTCTTTTAGCAGAATTATCTATTAATCCCCAAGAAAGGGCAAAGATAAATCTTTTTGCTGGAATAGGTAATGGTTTTGGGTTTGGAATTGCATATCTCCTTCCTCTTTTACTAGTTAATCCTGCAGTTCCCTATGCACAAAATAAAGATGTATTTCAGCTTATTATCATTATATTGGCTATATTAGGGGCAATATTTTTAGCGTTCACGGCTTTTGGCATTAAAGAGAGACTGGAATTATTACCTGAAAAGGAAGAACGTTTAGGTATACTTCAATCCATAAAAAATGTATTAGCTAATCGAAGTTTCATTACGTATGCTATTTTCAATTTTATGGTTTCATATCTAATAATTTCAATTAACGCAAATCTTCCATTTTATCTGACTGATGTTTTAAAAATTAGTGAAGACAATATATTAGCTTCTATACCATTGGTATCATTTTTAATTTTTTCAATATTAGGATTTCCAATTATTTTGTTCTTAAATAAGAGAATAGGAAATAAAAGAACACTATTTTATTCTTCAATTTTAACGATTATTGGGCTTATTATTATTACTTTAAGTAATGATTTAATTCTGGTAAGTATATCATTTGCTGTAGCAGGTTTAGGATTTTCCGGAACACTACTTGTTTTCACACTACTAGGGGATATTATTGATCAAGATGAGTTAAAGACTGGCGTACGAAGAGAAGGAGCATACTTTGGGACTGATGCATTAATAAATAAACCAGCTTTGTCCGTATCAGCTGGGATTTCGGGTTTAATACTTTTTCTTACAAATTTCGTTCAGAATCTAGGTGTAGGAGAAAGTCAACCAGATAGTGCCATATTTGGAATAAAAATGTTATTAGGTGTTATTCCGGCAATATTTATAATATTAGGACTTATTTCTTTGTGGTATTATCCTCTAGATTCTAGAACTAAAGAATATAAGGAAATGAAAAGAAAAGTAATGGTATTACATGAAGAGAAATTGCAAAGGTTAAGAGAAAGATTGGGTAAAAAAACAGATAATTAAATTTTGATATAATATTTTATATTTCATGGATGATAACAAGCGTCCTTATAATAAACTCTCTTATGTTCCTTTTTTTAAAATAAAAATTAATGATGAATTTTGGGCAACTTGGCAAAAAATTAATAGAGAGGTTTCAGTCCCGCTTCAATTGGAAAAGCTTGAAGAAGATCATCATATTGACAACTTTAGAGTAGCTGCTGGAGTTAAAAAAGGCACACATTTAGGTGAATTCTATTTTGACTCTGACTTATACAAATGGCTTGAAGCTGCATTCTATATCTTACACACGTATGAAGATATTAATTTAGAAAAGAAAGTAAATGAAATAGTCGATTTAATTGTTAAAGCTCAATTAAAAGATGGATATGTAAATACATTTTACTCACCGAGATTTAGAGAAAAAAGATTTACAAATTTCCCTTTTATGCATGAATTATATTGCGCTGGTCATCTTATTCAAGCAGCTATAGCTCAATATAGGGCAAAATATTCCAAAGAATTATTAAAAGTGGCTGAGAATTTTGCTAGTTTTATTGCAAAAGTTTTTCGAAATAAAAAAGATAAGGAAGTACCTGGTCATGAAGAGATTGAAATGGCCTTAATTGAACTATTTAGAACTACAAAAAAAAGGGATTATCTACTCCTTTCAAATGATTTAATTAGTAAACGAGGTCAAATTTCTGGATTAAAAGCTTATATTATTCGCAAATATCTTAATTTTAACCATATATTAAAAGCCGCAAAAAAATTTAATGCCATATTCAAAAAGAAAAATCCTAATTTATATTATAGCAAGCGTGGAGAAGAAGATGAGGTTGCTGATTTTTATTCTGATCTAACGTTAAATGAAAAAATTAAATTTATCTTCTCAATTTTAACCGGAAAATACTTTCAATTAAATATTCCAGTTAAAGATATTATTGATCCCGAGGGACATGCTGTAAGAGCTATGTATCTTTTTTGTGGGATGGCAGATTTATATTCTGAAACTGGTGATCAATTACTCCTGAATGTTTTGAAGCGAATCTGGTTAAAGATTGTAAAAGGAAAAATGTATATAAGTGGAGCTATTGGTTCAATTAAAGGAATAGAAGGATTCGAAAAAGATTTTAAGTTAAGGAATGAAAAATCATATTCTGAAACATGTGCCGCTATAGGATTTCTAATGTGGAGTTGGCGTTTACTTCAAATCACCGCGCACTGCAAATATGCAGATTTAATTGAGCGACTCTTATATAATGCTATGCTCGTAGGGTATTCAATTGATGGTAGAA
>JBHLKA010000236.1:0-3043 GCA_048887145.1 Candidatus Hodarchaeota archaeon | reverse complement strand
TCTTTAACTAGAAAGGAGACTGCATTATTGGCGGCAACTGTTGAAACTGTTACCCGTGTTGGACCTTGTGAAGCTAAAATCCGTCTAATTGAGATTAGAGATGTAAGGGAAAGAAAACGTAAAAAAATTATTGAACGTGCAGCAGAATTATTAAAAGAATGGGATCAAAAATCTCTTGAACCCAGTGAAATTGAAGAAAAAATAGAAACAGATATTAAACTTGGTGAAATCATAAAATGGGGCCCTGAAGGGTTACCAGCTGGACCAGATGTTGAAAGTGATAAAGATTTAATCATTGTGGAGGGCCGAGCTGACGTTTTAAACCTACTAAGAATAGGGATAAAAAACACTGTGGCCGTTCAAGGAACCCATATTCCTAAATCAGTTATTGATTTAGCGAAAAATAAAGAGAGCGTCACAATATTCAGTGATGGAGATAGGGGCGGGGATTTAATTACAAAAGAATTAATGCAGTTAATTAAAATAGACTATATTGCTCGTGCTCCTGATGGATACGAGGTAGAAGAATTAACCAGGAAACAGATGATAAAATCTCTCCAAAATAAGAGATCTACAACCGAATCTTTAGAAAAATCAGGAACAGCACCTTCAGTTATCGAGAAAAAAGTTTCAGAAACGAAACTTAGTAAGTTACTTAAAAAACTTAAAGTAAAAAATCAATCAATAATAATACAAGCATTAAAAACAATTCCATCAGGTCATAGTATGGGATTTAATAATAAACTTGAGAAGCTATTTGATTTAACAGTAGGTGAATTATTTGAGGAGATATCAAAATATGACAGGACTGAATTTATAATCATTGATGGAATTTTATCTAAACGTCTCCTAACACTGGCAATGAATATGAAAATCAAATTCATAGCTTGTAAAAATAAAGAAGAAGAATTAACCATTCCAGAACAAATTATCATTTATTATTTCTAAAACTTCTTTTTTCCTTTTTTTTTTTGTCAGTTTTTTGAAATTCAACATTAATTGGAATCCCATTGATTAATGTATCGGAGACTACACAATGTTTCATAAATTTGTTTTCACATTGTTCAATTTGCTCAACTTGAGATAGATTCTTTAACACATACATAATTTTTACATCAACTCTTACTAACTTTAATCTCATCGTTGGTAGTTTGTGATGTATCTTGCCATCTACAGTGATTTCTAAATTTTCGACTTCTATACCATGTTTAATTAAACAAAACATTAATGAGTTTCCCAAACACCCGCCTATTCCTATCAACAAATATTCAACTGGACTTGGTCCTAAATTTGTTCCGTGAAATGATTCAGGTTCATCTAGATCAATACTCTTAAAATTTCTAGTAGATGCTTTAAAATGAAGATCATTAATATGATTTAATTTTACTTGCATAATTATTAAGAGAGTTTAAAAAACCATTTGATATAAATAAGTAACTTTTTACTTTATACCTAGAGCTTCATTTACAATCGTAAAAATTAATTGAATTACGTAAGATAGAGCACCTAGAATTACTAATCCAATGGCACATATCTTAAAAACGAGAAAATACTCTTTTCTTCCAGGCTTATTAGCAATTTTAAATATACGCTTAGTGTTCTGAAAAAAAATTCCAAGCCTTTCATATAAACTCGGTTTTTTCTTTTTCTCGAATTTTTCGTATTTATCATATTTTGGGTATTGTTTTGACACAAATAAATTAAAACTGAATATTTAAAAAAGTTAACTAATATCAAGAACTATTTTGCTTAGCTTTCATTCAATTCGAGAATGTTAGAAATGAAATAATTTTTATCAAAAGGTTTTAGATCCTCATAATTTTGGCCTGTTCCTACAAATATTATTGGCTTTTTTGTTTCGAAAGAAATCGATAAAGCAGCTCCTCCCTTAGCATCCGCATCAAGTTTGGTTAAAATATTAGCATCTATTCCAACATTATTTCTAAATTCCTTAGCTTGAACTAAAGCATCATTACCAGCAAGGCTATCGCCAACAAAAACAATTAAATCTGGTTCGACAACTCTAACAATTTTTTGCATCTCTATCATTAAATTTTTATTACTAACTTGTCTACCAGCAGTATCAATTAATACTACATCAATCCCTTTTGCTATGGCATGCTGAATTGCGTCATATGCAACACTCGCAGGATCCGAATTATAGCTGTGTTTTATTACTCTTATTCCAACCCTTTCCATATGATAGGATAATTGCTCTATAGCAGCTGCTCGAAAAGTATCTGAGGCTGCGGCAACAGAGATAATATTATTCTTTTTTAAATAATATGCTATTTTTGCTATAGTAGTTGTTTTTCCAGTTCCATTGACTCCCAGAAAGACCATTATATATGGTAAGTTTTTAGCTTTTTTTTTCATTATTTCTTCTAATAAGCTTATTTCTTGGTCGGGTGTTAAAATATCAGTTATAACTTCTTTTAAAATTTCAAATAAATATTTCTGTTTTGAAGATAATCTCCCAATTTGTTCACCCCTTAGAGAATCTTTAATATTATTACATAGTACATCAGCAGTTTCTGCAGCAACATCATTACTTATCAAAAGCAGATTTAATTCTCGCAAGGCTTTATCAATTTTCTCATCAGTTAACGTCTTTTTTACAAAACTAGAAAATGTATCCTTTAATTTTTCGAACATGATTCACCTGATATATTAACAAAATTTTCTCTATAAAAGTAGCTTTCTTAATTTGTTCTTTCTGAATAGCTATTCTGAATTGATTGGGACATTCCTTGAATGGTCAAATCCAATTTCTGAATAATTTGGGAAAGGGATTTTATTTGTTCGTTATGTTGTTGAATTCGTTTCTCAATAAACTCAATGGATTCATCGATATTTTTTTCAATTACAGTATCTTTTCCGATAAATAATAAAAACTTTTCAGTATCTTGAATTGATGCTTTAACTCCTACTATACCTCCAATAGGAATTATTATTTCATCGTCCTTTTTGACTCCATCTTTTAAATTTTGGAGAGTATATTTTGTATTAAGATAGTTCCCAAGTGAGGCATTTATTATTTCTA
>JBHLKA010000235.1:0-3107 GCA_048887145.1 Candidatus Hodarchaeota archaeon | reverse complement strand
TCACCTAATATCGGGGCTCAATTTATATTGAATAATCAAACTGGTTTTGGTACTGAAGGACAAAATACATTCATAGGTTTTGAGAGAGAGACCTTATCCTTAACCGATTTTATATATTTTTTTTCCAATGATTTTCCAACTCAAAATAACTATAATTTCTCTTTATATAAACATGGTTTGAATACCGATGGTGGATATTATTTTTGGAATCTCTATAGTGTCCCAATTTAACTAGATTAAATAACAAAATTTAAGGATAAGTCTCAAAGGAGCTCCATCTATCGGGATTCCTTTTACATCTGAATCCCAAATATCATAGTCTATAGGATGAGCTAGCCATAGGACTGGATTAAGCTCTTCAATAAGACTCTGCTGAATGTTAAAGTATAATTGTTCTCTTTTGGCTTCATTAAATTCTTCAAGAGCTTGTTCCATCCATTGTTGTACTTCCGTATCATTAAAATTAATATGATTACCAATCCCAATCCCATCTACTTTACTTGAATATAATGGGTTAATAACGTCAACAGGGTCAGTACGAGTAACTCCCCATCCCGTTGTAAAAATCTCGTGTTTACCTGCATATAATTTATCCCAGAATTCTACAGGTTCCATATTAATAATATTTACTTTCACTCCAATCTGTTTGAGATCTGCGATTGTTTGATTAGCTATAAATTCCATCCATGGCCAAACGGTTGAAAAATTATATGTTCCTAGGGGTGTTGGACTATTAGCTATCATTTCCCAATCGTTTCCAGTAGTTATATTATCGTTAGGGGTTAACCCACTTGTTCCAGTCCAATTCGCAGCTAATAAAAGTTGCCTTGCTCTGGTAATATTATAATCTGGTACATCAAAATCAACCCAATTAGAATAACGCATCCTATTTGAAAGAGGAGATCTTGGTTTCTCTGCGTGTCCTCCCCAATAATCTTCAATATGGCGAGTATAATTAAAAGCATAAGAAATTGCTTGTCTCATTGTGACATCTATTTTATTGTTATTCATGCCAAGTTGAAATATGTTTAATTTTGTTTTTGGCACTACAGTAATTCCAGTAGTGTTTCTATATATTTCGAGTCTATAATCATTACGAGATCCCACAGCATATGAAAGCTCTCCAAATAACATTCTTTCCATTCTTTCTGTGTCAGAATATAATGCGAGGAATGACACTTTATTAATTGAGGGTGTCCCACCCCAATAATCTGGATTTGCATGCATGTCTGTTTTCAAACCATCGCCGTATAAATCTACTTCACATAAATCAAAAATAAAAGGGCCAGTTCCAACTAGTTTTTCAGTTCTAATATCGATGAAATCGTCATCTGGAGTAGAAGTCGGGGAAAGTATGTACGAGCTCCAGAGGGTAAGTAAATCTTTTATAGGAACATAAGGTTGGTTTAAGACAAATCTTACAGTATAATTATTTATTATTTCAGTGTGATTTATGATCGGTTTACCTTCTGAATTTAAATACGCAGGATACCAAGCCCATGTATCAGAATCCGGCATAATTTCAATAAATTTATAAATTCTATCAAAGTTCCATTTCACAGCTGTAGCATTAAATTGTGTTCCATCGTGGAATGTAACATCTGTTCTAAGTGTACAAGTAAAATTTAAGTAATCAGGACTCCAAGTTCCACTTAACGCCAAATTAGGAACTATAGGGGTATTTGTTTTGTTCTGGTCGTAAGCAAATAACCCTTCCGCAATTTGATCGATAATGATTAGATTTTCAAATCTTGGACCTGGATTCTTAAGCGGATCGATTGAATCTGGAGCACCACTCAAACCACATTTAAAAATAAACTCTTCAAGTTCTTCAAATTCAAAGA
This sequence comes from Candidatus Hodarchaeota archaeon, assembly GCA_048887145.1. Taxonomy (GTDB): domain Archaea; phylum Asgardarchaeota; class Lokiarchaeia; order Sigyniarchaeales; family SOKP01; genus SOKP01. The sequence goes on along the minus strand of JBHLKA010000235.1, from coordinate 1,263 downwards.
AAAAGTAAATACCAGTAACAAGAGCTGCTATTGCAATTATACTCGTAGCTCCCAAACTAATTTTTTGTCTTTTATTTAAAGTTATAAATTTTTCTTTTTTTTTTTTCTTTTTAATTCCAATTTCCTTCTTACCCATAAATACATCATCTATAAGCCTTTTTGAAAAACGCTTAGGTCATTTCTTATTAATAAAATTTCTTTAGATTTCACTAAAAAGATACAAAATTATAATTAGATAGATTCATAATTAAGGTTTTTGATAATTAATAGAGGCAGAACATTAATGCGGATTTAAAAAATTTATCTTATTTTTTAAGATCTAAATGCGTATTTAAGAAATAGTTTAAATAAGATTATCTAATATATAATTAATTAAAGAATCTATAATTCTACTGATGGAAATTCAACGATGGCAAATAAAATTACATTAGCAATTAGTATAATTGTAATTTTCGGTATGAGTCTAATTATTTCTATCCCTATCTTTATTATATCAACTACTCTCGCGCCTTATGGCATAATTGAAGAGTCCATTCCCTTCTACTATAACCCTAGTAATTCTTCTTTTATGAAAGAGTTGAATATTAATACAGATATAGGAGAGATTGAAATACGCTATATTTATGAACCAGTTGATTATTCTGCAAGAATAGAACTCAATGTAGGGATGCTTGGTTCAGGTTTAGCCGAAAAATCATATTCTGATTATTTCGATATAGTATGGGAAAACGCAAGCAGTTTTGTAAACTTTACTGTGGAGTTTAAAGCAGGTATCGACCAAGATGAATTATTATCTTTAATAACTAACTTTGATTTAATTGTAGCTCTCAAAGCAGAGGTAATATGTGACATTAATGTAATTGTTAATGTTCAAGGAGTAGTTAACATTGTAGTTCCTTGGGGGATCTCCATTGGGAGCATATTAACTAACATTTCACAGGGATATATTCAATTTGACCTGTCTAATTGTATTGTCGATGGTAATATTACGGGTTTTATCCAAAAAGAAGGTGATTTAGAATTAAAATCTTATAATGTACAATATATTCATAATAATACATGGTCTCTCAATACTCGAGTAGGGGATATCGTTCTTGAAATCATTCAATACATAGATATAAACGGTAATATTTCTGGTACAATTACTCATGAACAGGGTTATATAAGTTTTACATATCAAGACAACCGTATGAATAATGGGGCATACTTCACCGTATATTATTATGAACCTGATCTTACCTTGTCAAATGAAATTGATGAGTC
>JBHLKA010000234.1:0-3174 GCA_048887145.1 Candidatus Hodarchaeota archaeon | reverse complement strand
TGAGCCTTAAAACCTTTACCAGAACTTTCAAGTCCATGAATAAAAATAATATTATACTCATCATCAGAAATTGAAATCAAATCCTCACGAAATAACCTCATTTGTTTTTTATAACCAATAAACATTAACAAAAAAAGAATTGAAAAGTATACTGTAATAATCATTATCGTGATTAAATAATATTTATAAGTAAAGTTAATGAGATGAAGCCCTACTCCTATTATGAATCCTGTTATTATTCTTGAAGTTGTAGTACTTTTTCTCAATAATAATCTTTGCGTACCCCAATCTATTAATCCCGGGATTGGAACACAAATTATTCCTATTAAAGCAATTTCAGGGCTTAAACGAAAATCAAATATTAATTCTATTAAATGGGTAGAAAAAATAGAAATAATTCCCCCAAGAATTATACCCGAGCATCTTGAACAAAAATATACCTTAGTTCTTCCAAATTGTAAATAAAAAGTGTGATCACTTGCAGATAGTGGATGATGAGTTAAAAATAATTGAAAAATATGGCGTTCTCGAATTCCTAAGAATTTATCATAAATGAATAATAATAAGGGGACCAAAAAAACAGCAGAAATAAATGATTGAACTAAAAATTTTGCTCCATAATTAATTAATATCATGTAAAGATTTTGTGTTCCTGAATTTAAAATAAGTTGTGAAAGAATTATTACTACAAATATAATTATCGATGAGATTGCTAGAATAATAATTGTATAGAATAATTTTGTGCGATTTTGATATTTCAAAGGTTTATATTTATAATATCCGCACATTAACCCATATAGTGCGATGATTATTATCCAATTTAATTGGATTGAGGAATAAAAAGATAATTGATACAGAAATTCACTAATAAAACCAGAAACAAATCCATGAATCGGTCCAGCTAATATAGAAAAAAAAGTAAATAGTAGTAAGGTTATTCCAAATGTTACTGAAAATTCATTATTAAATATAAAAAAGCTAGAAATAGAACCAAAAAGCTCTGATATAGAAAAGTAGCACATAATAATAAAAATTTCAATGAATATGTTAACAAATATCGATCTTTTAATATTACTATGCTCTGTAATATCACTTGCCTTAGTTATTATTCTTTCTTTCAAGATAAAACCAGAAATCGTATTTCAATTTAATTAAAAATAGTATCTAATTCTTCAAGTAATTTTTCCTTTGTTAATTCAAACCCTTTTCGAAGTACCGTTAAAATAATTTTCTTACCAGTGAGAACTTTTAAAATAGAGGGATCTTGTTCAACAATTGAGATGCCAGCGTCATTAAAATCTAATTGTTGTTTTAAAGCTTTATATGCTTTATCTTTAGTCTTAAATGCTGCCCTAGATAATTCATTGTAATTTTTTACATTCTCTTTTACATTTAAAAATAATATGCTCTCTTCTACTTGTGTGATAAAACTTTTTTTAGTAACTTCCTTGAGTTTTGGATAATTTTTATGGGTTCTTCTGCACTGTTTATCCGTTTGATCATTCTTTAAGTAGATTGGAAAATTTTTCTCTATAATTCTATCGAATTGTTCTTTTGAACCATCTCCATTTGTAATTAATTCTTTTGCTGAATTTAAAGTTATTTTTATTTGTTCTAGAGTTCCAATCTGTGCATCTTTATCACTCCAATATTGATAAAAGGATTTTACAATTGGCTTCACTACTACATTTAAAACACCTGAATCCAACTCTGAATCAATTAAATCTTTGCCGTAATTAAGAGATATTTCCATTTGTTTTTTCATTTTTTCCTCTAAAATTTTATAGTTTCTCTCTAAAATATCCATCGTTATAACTCAAATCTATTTCATAGGTTACATTTTCAACTTGAAAATAATCTAAGATTATAAGAATTAAAAATTACCATCCAATTAATACTTTTAATGTTCACCATCATAAGTATCGTCTAATGCCTCTATGAATTCTTTTTTAGTTTCTTCAAAACCCCTTCTTAATGACTTCACGATAATTTTTTTTCCGACTGGAATACTTAGGATTGTAGGATCTTCTTCAATTATACTTATTGCTTCATCTGTATAATCCAGTTGCATCATTAAATTTTTTCGGGCGTTTTCTTTATCATTAAAAGCTAATCTGCATAAATCGCCATAATTATTAACATTTTCTTTTACTTCTAAAAATTTAGTAGCTTCTTTTACATAATTAATGAATGTTTTTTTCGCTATTCCTACTAATCTTTCATAATTTTTATGATTTTTTTTACATTGATGCGTGGTTTGATCTGCTTTGAGATATTCAGGAAAATTCTCTTCTATGAGTTTATCAAAATATTCCTTCGAGCTTTGGTTAAATACTAATTCCTTTCCAACCTCCAAAGTAACTTTTATCTGTTTTAACGTGCCAGATCTTGCATCGTTTTGAGTCCAATAATCATAAAAAGTTTTAACTACCGGTTTAACAATAAAATTAAGTAAACCGGCATCTAATTCAGTGTCGATTAATTTTCTCCCTAATTCAAATGATTTCTCCATTTGTTCTATCATGCGTGCTTCAAGAATGTGATAATTGCGTTCTAGATAATGCAACGTCGAATCTCTCGAAATTAAAATTTTGTTAAAAGCAACTTTTATATAATAAATATAATAGTTGAATTAAGGAAGAAATTAATTTAATAATTTATAATAATAATAATATTTTTAAAGATTTGTTAAGTTATTTTTTTAATAATCAACTATTACGAAATTTGGAGCATTTGATTAAAATTCATGAGGTATTAAGATTTAATGCGTTATATTTTTAAAGTTTTAGTCTTAGGGAATCCTGAATTTACACCTTTTTATGTCTCTAATGCCTTTATTGAAGGTGGCGAAGATAAAGAAACATATTTTGTATGGTATAGGGAAATTAATGTTTTTGAAGATGTTTGTAATTTAGAAGTTGATGTTATATCTGATATGATAAATACAAATTTTGATGAGCTTCTTCCTGAAATTGATGGGATTATCTATTTTTTAAATCCCTCAAATGAACAAGAACAGGAATTTTTTGATCTTATTCTCCCTGTTATCGATTCAATTAAAAGAGATATCCCTACAATTATTATGTATTATGACCCCGATGGGATAATTCCTATTTCTGTAAATGAATTATTAGAAAATCTCTGGGTAAATCACCCTCAGTTAGAAGCTTTTGT
>JBHLKA010000233.1:0-3211 GCA_048887145.1 Candidatus Hodarchaeota archaeon | reverse complement strand
TTTTAATTTTTTTGAATATGTTTTTCAAACCATACATACATATCTCGATAAACTAAAGCGCGACTTTTTTCATTCCATAGTTCATGAAGGAATCCATCATACTCTCGATATGTTTTATCTTGACTTTTAACCTTTTTAAAAAATTCTTGTGTTTTATTTTTTTCAACAATATTATCATTTCCCGCCTGTAATATTAATACTGGACATATTAAGCTTGTGGCGTTTTCCATAGCCCATTTCATAGAATTCTCCATTTCTGCTGCTGATTTAACAGTGATTACCTCTAACTTTTTCTTATCAGCAATATGTTGTCTTAAAATCTTTAAATCACTTGTCAATTGATTCTGATCAATAATCATTGATATAGTTTTAGTAGGTGAAAGTTTCGAGATCGCCCCTTTCATCTTTTTTGCCATTTTACCAATTGCTAATCCTAATTGTGGAGAAGATACTATAAGACCTTGTAAGCCAGGATGGTTAATAGCGTATATTAAACTGATTAAACCACCAAAAGCATGACCCATTAAAAAAATTTCTTTACTATTAGCCTCTTTTTTTACAAGATCCATAAATAATACAATATCTTTTTGAATATGATCCATACTATCAATATGTCCTTGGATTTCAGCATTTCTCCAATGACCTCGTAGATCGAATGTGTAAATAGCATAACCTTTTTCTGTGAAAAATTCAGCAGGAATCTTCATTCTATCAGAATGAGTACCCCAGCCATGAATCGCAATTAAATAAGCCTTTACTGATTTGGAATCGGGCAACCAATATTGATAAAACAGTTTTTTATTCTCCCTTCCTTCGAAGTATCCAGATTTATTTATCATATTTATTCACGTATGTTATAAATTTCGACCAAAATAGATGTAATAAGATTAATAATTTTGATATTTTTATATTGTTATTGCTTTTAAAAATGAATTTAAAGAGAAATGCTAATTTAACAAAGCTTTATATTATTCAGTAAATTTCTTATAAAATAATATTATTTTAATATCAATATTTCAACTTTATAGGCTATTTCTATGAATGCATCAAATAAAAATGATGAAATTATAAGTCTAATTATATTAGGTAGAGGCGGCCAAGGAGCAGTCACGGCATGTGAAATTCTTGCAGAAGCAGCATATTTAAGTGGAAATTTTAAAGATGTTCATGCGTATCCTTCATTTGGGGCGGAAAGGAGAGGTGCTCCAGTTCAAGCTTATGCCAAGCTGTCCAGAGCAGATAAAATATGGGATCGTGCCCAAATTGAACACCCGGATATTTTAATTGTATTTGATGAAACTGTTTTAGATTATGAGGTTGTTTCTTCTCTAAAAACTAATGGCACTTTTATCATTAATTCAGATAAAGAGCCAGAATTCTTTGTAAATCAGTTTAATTTTAGTAAAGAGGTAAAAATTATAGTAGCTGATATTAGCAATTTAGCATTGGAAAAAAATTTGACTATAGACGGAAATCCAGTCATTAATACTCCTATTTTAGGATTATTATCAAAGGCATTGCCAGATTTAACATTGGAGAATCTAAAAGAGGTAGTTCTTAACAAAATGGGCGAGAAAGTTGGAAAACTTAATTTTGAATTAATAGAGCAAGGATATAAGCTAGCTAAAATATTATAAAATCAACGAATTCTTATTAATTGATGGGTAATTTTACAATAAATGTACTTCCCTTGTTTCTTCCAGCCGATTCCGCTCTAATTTCACCTTCATGTAGATCAATAATCTCTTTTGAAATGAATAATCCCAAACCAGTACCTTGAATATCTACATATTCATACCCAGGACCATATCGCTCAATTTTGCCAAATCTAGTAAATAACATATACATCTCCTCATTTGTTAGACCGATACCTGTATCACTTATTCTAAATTCTGCCCAATTCCCCTTTTTATTAAGATTTACTCCTATTTCTCCATCGGGAGGTGTATTCTTTATTGCGTTTGATAGCAAATTAATAATTACTTGCTCAATTCTGATTTGGTCTATCTTTAATTCTAGAATTTTGGGAGCAGATATAGTTAAATTAAGCTTCCTTTCTTTTATCCAGTAATCTAATTCTTTAACACAATCTTTTATAACTTTACTTAAATTGCGAGGTTTTTTTGATAGTTGGAGTTTATTATACTCAACACGTGAAATATCAATTAAATTATCAACTAAATGTCTTAATCTTTTACCTCCTTTTTCTATAAGTTCAATTATTTCAAGTTGTTCTGCTCCAAATTTATCTTTATATAAAGTTAATAAAAGTTCGCTACCCCCACTTATTGAAACAAGAGGAGTTTTCAATTCATGAGAAACACGTGAGATTAAATTTTTTCTAATTGTATCTAATTCTTTTAATTTCTTAATCTCCTCTTTAATTAAAATTTCTGCTTCTTTTTGTGGTGTTATATCATTAAAAATCGCTTGAACGTGAGTTTCCCCTGCTATATCGATCAATCCAGCCTGTAGGTTAACCCAGATTAGACTACCATTCTTTTTATAAGCCTGTAAATCAATACGATGGACAATTTCTCCTTTTATAAATTTTTTGAACAGTTCAATTATTCTTGGTAAGTAATTTGGATGAAGAACTGAAACATCTTTAAATTTTTTCCCTATTAATTCTCCTTTTTTATATCCAAAAACTTCTGCGGATCTTGGATTAATATCAATAATAACTCCTTTAGAATCTAATAATACTATAGAAAAAGGGATATTTTCATAAAGATTTCGGAACTTTGCTTCAGATTCTCGCAATTTTCTTTCTAAATTGAACTTTTCTGTTACATCAGTAATGGTTCCATCAATTTGAATGGGCCATCCATCTTTATCTCTTATTAGGTGAGAGTTTAATTCTAGAGTTATATTTCTGCCCGTTTTGGTTTTAGCATGGCAAATATAACCTCTTACCATTCCTTCTTTAGCTAGAAATTCTAAATACTTCCCCCTATCTTCAGGATTTTGCCAAAATTCTGAAACATTTTTCCCTATTAAACTCTCTGAAGGATCATATCCTAAAATAACGTTGTGTGCACTATTATGGTTTAGCATTTCTCCATCTAATTTAACTTGATAAAAACCCACATCTAAATTTTCAATTAAATTACGATATTTTTTTTCCGATTCTATTAAATTCTCTTCTGCTCTTTTTCTTTCAGTTATATCTTCTGTATGCACTATAATCAAGTCAGGACTAACATATCCA
>JBHLKA010000232.1:0-3218 GCA_048887145.1 Candidatus Hodarchaeota archaeon | reverse complement strand
GAATTTGAGCTGGCTGAAGAGAGAACCACATTAAAAAATATAATCGAATTAAATCCTTATGCTATTGAAATAAAGGATGCTGAGGGTCACCACGTTAGTGCTAACAAAGCTTTCATAGATATGTTTAAATCTGTAGCTCCACCTGAATACTCTATCTTTAAAGATCCTCATCTAAAAAAGAGAGGTCTTCTTGATAAAATTTTAAAATTAAAGGAAGGCAAGGTTATAAAGATGGGGGAACATTGGTATGATGTTCGTGACTCCGCAATAGAAGCTGGTCTTAATTTAGAGGATTATCCAAGCTCACCAATATGCCATAAAGCTGTAGCATTTCCAATATTCGATAGAGAGGGCAAAATAAAGAATTACGTTATGATGCATGAAGACATTACGGCGTATAAAAAAGCTGAGCTAAAATTACGTGAGAGTGAAGAAAGATTTCGCTCTTTAGTCGAGGCTACTAGTGATTGGATTTGGGAAGTGGATGCGAATTCCGTCTTTAATTACGTAAGTCCAAAAATTAGAGATATATTAGGGTATGAGCCAGAAGAAGTCATTGGTAAGACGCCTTTTGATTTAATGCCTTCAGATGAAGCAGAACGTGTGCATAACATTTTTCAAACCATAGTTGAATCCGATAAATCTTTTAAAATACTTGATAATACAAATCTTCATAAGGATGGAAGCTTAATAGTTCTAGAAACAAGTGGAGTCCCAATTTTTGATGAAAATAAGCAACTTATAGGCTATCGCGGCATCAGTCGTGACATTACTAAGCGCAAAAAGGCAGAAGAGAAATTAAAAGAATCTGAAAAAATGCATCGGAATTTATTTAATAGTACACCCTATGCAATTTGGCTTGTAGATTTACAAGGAAAAATTATTGATTGTAATGAAACTATGGATAAATTCATGTCAATATTTAAATACACCGATTTAATAGGAAAATCTTTCAGAGATGTACTTAAAATGTTTGCACGTGAAGGAGATCCCAGATTTGAAAATTTAGAGAAACTTTTGAAAGATAGATTCAAAATATTACTGAAAAAAGGGTATATTAAACCCATCGAATTCGAAATTCATAGAGGTGATGGTAAAACTTTTTGGATAACTTTGGAATCTTCATTTGTCAAAATAGGTAAAAAAAGACTTATTCAAACATTTATTAAGGATATTACAGAGAAAAAGTTAGCTGAAATTGAATTAGAAGATTTGAGGAAAGATTTAGAAACTAGAGTAAAAGAGAGAACGATTAAGCTGGAAAATTCGGAAAAAAAGTATCGGAAGGCATATAGCAGAGCAAATTGTTACAAAGGATTGTTTACTCACGATATATCTAATATGTTTCACACTATTGGAAATTCTATCGAATTATGTGATACACTATTGAAAGAGGGAGTTAGAAATAATGATATGATTGATTATTTTGATATAATTGAGCAACAAATTAATCGAGGGAAAAAGTTAATAAATAATATCAGAAATTTATCAGAAATTGAAGAATCTGAAATGCCCTTAGTGCCTACAAAGGTTTTTGATAAATTGAGAAATGCTATTCAATTTGTTAAGGTAAATTTCCAGAAACGAGATATTAATTTCAATATAGTATCTGATTTAGATGAAATTTATGTACTTGCTAATGATTTATTACTTGATGTTTTTGAAAATATTCTTATTAACTCTGTGCTTTACAATAAAAATGAAACTATAAAGATTGAAATTATCATTTCAAGATTGATAGAAAATGAGAAATTATATATTAAATTAGAATTTAAAGATAATGGTATTGGGATAAATGATAATAGAAAAAGGCTCATATTCATGGAGAATTACAAAAAAAGAACAGGATCTAAAGGTATGGGGCTTGGACTCTCTCTGGTCGCAAAACTATTAGATCTTTGCGAGGGTAAAATCTGGGTTGAGGATAGAGTTAAAGGAGATTATACTCAAGGAAGCAATTTTGTTATTTTAATACCAGAAGCAAAATAATTTAAGAATTAAAATTTAATTGTTTATTTGAACAAAATATAATTCCATTAATTATAAAATCAAGAATCTTAAATGGTATTCAATTATGAACAATAAGATTCCAAAAGAAACAAAAAAATCAAAAAAAGAAGTAAAATGGTATACTTATGTAGATTCAGAACTCGATAAAAAATTAAAGGAGTTCATGGAACTATACAACATTAAAAAACAAGCAAAAGTAATAAGAGATTGTGTCAATTACTATATTGACTATGTAAAACAAGTATTACAAAAGCATACTGAAATAAAAGAATATAACGATAAGTATATCGATGATTTTATTAGAAAAGCTATTAATGTTTATGAATTGGATATGAATTATTATGAAGAGTTAAAACAGAAACTTTCACCTCTTAAAATATCAATTCTGATGTTAAATAATTTTTTGAATGAACCAAATAAATTGACCGAAAATATTGAAAATGTAAAAAGCGCTCTGTTTGAATTAGAAAATACAATAAAACGGCGCTTTGAGGAACCAAAACTAATAAGATATGTGAAAAAATTCGATATTCTGTATATTGAAGATAATGAATTAGAACGAAGAACAATTGACACATATTTCAAGAGAAAGGGAGTAGATATTAAATCTATGGAGACATCTGAAGAGGGACTTGACATTTTAAAAATTTCTACTCCTCGAGCTATTTTATTAGATATAGATTTAAAAACTAGCAATATCAATGGAGACAAATTATGTCAGATGTTAAAATCCAAACCACAATACAATACAATTCCAATAATATTAATATCTGCTGTTATTTCAGAAATAGAAAAAAGGGAGATATTAACATCTACAGGAGCAGATGATATAATTATTAAACCTATTGACAAACTAGCAGATTTGGATGTCTTATTTAAATATGTCAAGTAGATTATTGAATTCTTAATTAGGTTAGTTTTAACGAAACATAATATTTTAGATAAGAAATCCTTGGTTATTGTTGTTTAATCATTTTCTCTAAAAAAATAAGAGTCCTAAATCTAAGAAAAGATCATATTTATATTTCTAAATGATAAAATAAGAATCATCTAAGGTGAAGCCTTCTCATGAATACAGAATCTAAGAGAATAAGGTACCTGTTCCTTGATAATATAAAAGTCCTTTTTACAATATTAGTGATTTTTTGGCACACGATGGTCACTTATTTTGAGGTAGGGTGGTGGTACTATAAAGAATCTAATCCAGT
>JBHLKA010000231.1:0-3276 GCA_048887145.1 Candidatus Hodarchaeota archaeon | reverse complement strand
ATATTAATGTTAACGAGTCATTTCAAGCAATGGCGAAATGGTTGATCTATTATGCTAAACAAACCGAAACTTAATTTTATAAAGTAGTATATCTACCATTTTTAAAAATAATTCAATTTTAGATTTTATTATTAATTAATGATTGAGCTTAGCGAAAAATCTAAAAAGGAGTTTTAATACCTTTTATTATACAAAAAGTATTATATAAAACTCTCATATCTTGCCTCGGTAGCTCAGCTAGGTAGAGCACTGCTTCGGTGTGCCAAAAGCACCCGGCTAAGGTAATTTTTATATTACCTCCGGAAGTTAACCGGGCGGTCGCATGTTCGATATTCCATCTAAGTTATAGTGGTACGAAAACCATGCCCGGGGCGTAAATTATTAAATCTTATCTTTTTTCGATTTTTTAAATGAAAAGCATTCAATATTTTGCTTTATTTTTTTGTAGAATTTTCTTAATTTTTGATTAAATTGCTCTCCTATAATTTCTATACTATTTTTTTCAAATTGATGAGATTCTATCATTTTATGGCATAATTTTATTATTTTTAAAAAATGGAAATAATAGAAATTAGAATTTTAAAGGTGTAATATATGAATAATTAAACTTTTTGATAAGTTAGATAATGCTCCTGCCGGGATTCGAACCCGGGTCGCGGGGGTGAAGGCCCCGTATGCTTTCAGCTTATTTCCTCATCCCAAAAAGGAAAAGATTGGCCGGACTACACTACAGGAGCGAGATTATCATTATTAGAGTAATTTAATATTATCCTAAATATAATTTTTTAATTAATATTAAATTTTAAATTTTTTTATATTAGAAAAGGGGGACGGGTTATTTTTTATCCTTTTGATAAAATTAAATAGTGTTATATATAATAATGCGGGAAGGGAGATTTGAACTCCCGAACTCCTATGAGACTGGATTCTAAGTCCAGCGCCTTTAACCAGACTTGGCGATTCCCGCGAAATATATTGAAGATTAAAAATGATAATTATAAAAGTAACAACAATTAATTAAATTTTTAGATCAAAAAGAATTATTTGAAACTCAATCGATACATAAAATTAAAAATTAGAAATATTTAAGAATTAATATTATTGTTATTAAAACAAATATAGCAAGGATTAAGATAAAAAAGTACGGTATTTTTTTAATGAGTGTAAGAGATTCGTTAATCAAACATTTAACTTCAATTTTAAGAGCCTCTCAAGGAACTATCTTAGTCATATTATGTGATTTAAATGGTTTATCTATAGCAAAAATTGGAAGAAAGAGTGAAATTGAGGTAAATCCAAATCAAATTACAAGTTTAGCATCAGCAGCTTTTTCTTCTAGTGAAGAAAATTGGGATGACCTAAATATCAAAGATCAAGTAATTTCATTCTCTTATTTCGAAAAATTGTGTTTAATAACAATTAGAATAAATGAAACTCTTTTAACAATTGTACATGATTACCATAAAGAATGGCCACTAGACGCTGATAACCTTGCAAGCTCTATGTATTATTTAAAGCAAAAATTAGGAGAATTTTTCGGTTATAGGACGGAAACAGAAGGTGATTTTGAATTTTTTTCAAATAAAGTTAGAAGCGCAGTTTATTTATTCGGTATGGGTTCTGAAGTTCCATTTGTGTCATATTCCCCTGAAAATTTTGACCAGACAAATTTGTTACCTGCAATTAGTTATGTTTTAGATTCATTACAAAATCCTATCTTTATTAGATATAGTTTAGTAAGTCCAAATGGATTAACTTTGGATGCGAGAGAAGTTTCAGGACAGAAATTACCAATATCGGTTGAGGCTTTTTCTGCGAATGCGAATGTTGCCTTTCAAAAAATGAAAGAAGAATCAGAAGGAAGCTCAATTGGAGAACTTTTAAGTTATATTGCAATTTCAGGGAATGATCCTAATAATTTTTATGGAATTATTACTTGCCCATCTGGAATATTAAAATATTCAGAAACTAAAACTAACTTCAATATTCAAGAGATCTCTTTTGTTGGTCTTTTTACTTTAACTTATGGGGGCATTCCTATTATGTGTGAGTCTAGAAACATTATTTATTCGATATTAAATATTATAGGATCAGAACCAATAACAGAAAACTTTATTAAATCTGTTAATGTTTTAACTAGTTCTCGATATGATTAAACCATTAATCCTTTTATAAAATGAACAATTCAAAATTTATTATTCCAAATCTTTATTGCATCCATTTTAAAGAGTGTGATCCAAAAAAATGCACTGCTTTTAAATTAAAAAAGTTCAAACTTTTAAAAATAATAAGAAAAGTAAATGGTAATTTAAAAAAAGCGGTTCTTTTAAATCCTTTCTCCCAAAAAACATTGTTATCTTATGACAGGGATATAATTTTAAATTATGGTTTAATTGTAATTGATTGTTCATGGAAAAACATCTTAAATTTTGGGAATATTAAAAGTGAGAATAATAGAAAACTACCTCCACTCATTGCTAGTAATCCAATTAATTATGGGAAATGGGAAAAATTAAGTTCAGTTGAAGCTTTAGCTGCTGCCCTATATATCACTAATTTTAAAGATTATGCGGATTTAATCCTTTCAAAATTCTCTTGGGGTTTGGAATTTAAAAGAATAAATAAGTTTTAAGCCATTTATGAATAACTTTAGTACAATAAAATAATAAAAGAAAAAAAATCTCAATCTTCAGCCTTTTTAGAAAGCCCTGATGCAGCTATAACATCGTCTATCTTTAAAATCATTGAAGCTACTTCAGTAGCAGATTGAATAGCTTGAGTTAAAACAGACAAGGGCTCGAGAACTCCTAATTGCATCATATTATCTGGTTTACCAGAATCTATATTTACTCCATAATCATTTCCATTCTCTGATTCATGTTTTGATCTTAATTCAACAAGTGCATCTACAGGATTATATCCAGCATTTTCAACTAAGGTTTTGGGAATGATTTCCAAAGCATTTGCATAAATTTCTATTGCTAATTGTTCTCTTCCACCGATTGAACTAGCAAAGGATCTTAATCTTTTTGCTAACTCAATTTCTGCAGCTCCTCCTCCAGATAATACATATGGAACCTCCATCGCAGCTTTTACTACAGAAAGAGCGTCATTTATCATTCTTTCCGCCTCATCAACTACATGTTCTATTCCTGCCCTAATTAATATACTCACTGCTTTAGGATCAGCACATTCAGAGACAAAAATCATATTATCATCTCCAATTTTCTTTTCTTCTACTTTTCCAGCCTTTCCAAGGTCATTTTCAGAAATTTC
>JBHLKA010000230.1:0-3362 GCA_048887145.1 Candidatus Hodarchaeota archaeon | reverse complement strand
ATCAAATTTGATTTTTCTTTCTATTTATTAATAAATAGGTGATATGATAAAATAAGTTTCATGATTCCTCAGAAACATAAAGTAATAGTAGAAGTTCCACATAGAATCTCTGGTTTTTTTGAAATAGTTGATGAAATCAATGGTATAAAAATTAACAATCCAGAAAGAATAGGATCTAGAGGAGCTGGTTTTAATCTCAACAGTTTTGGAAGAACTGAGATAATATTTGAAGAGATTGAGGATTTAAAACAATTTGAATGTCAGATCTATATCAATAATGAAGAGTTAAATGAGAAGGCAGAAACAACTTATTTTATTTTTAATTACTTAAAAAAATTCATTAAAAAATATAGAAAAATAAAGATTTTTCATACGTTTGATTTACCAGTAGGATGTGGTTATGGAGCAAGTGGCTCTGGAGCTTTAGGTACAGTTTATGGCTTAGATTATTTATTAAATTTAGGTTTTTCATTTTATGAAAAAGGTAGGATTGCCCATATAGCAGAAGTGATTAATAAGACAGGTTTAGGCACCGTTTGTGGTCAATTAGCTGGAGGATTATGTATATTAAAAGAGCCAGGATATCCATGCAATTTTGAAAGGATATCAATTCCTCATAATTTAAAAATTATTTGTGGATCTTTCGGGATTATAACTACAAAATCAATTTTATCTAATCCTGAATTAAGCCTAAGAATAAAAGAAGCTGGTAATAAAGCCCTAACTAAGCTAAAAAAAAATCCAAATATTGAAACCTTTGCATCAGTATCAAATGAGTTTGTCAATGATACAAGCATACTTAATATACTTAATTTAAAAAATGTTAAGGAATTGATTGAAAATTTAAATCAGCTGAATATTATAGGGGCTAGTATGAATCAGTTAGGAAGGTCTGTATATGCTATTTGTAAAAAAACAGATGAAAGTAAAGTACTCGAAGTTTTTGAATGCTATCTCCCAAAAATAAGGATCTTTATATCTTCTATTCGTGAAAGCAAGAAAATACTTTTAAAAAGAAGTTAAACACAACTAATTATTCAACTTTCGAAGAATTAAGTAACTTTGATTTTATACTAGCAGCTTCTACAGCTCTAATTAAGGTTGCTCTTAATTTTGCTGATTCAATTTCATGTATAGCGGTTATAGTAGTACCTCCAGGTGTTGCTACCATATCTTTTAATTCACCAGGGTGTTTGTTTGTTTCTAGAAGTAACTTAGCTGAACCTAATACTGTTTGAGCGGCTAATTTTTGAGAAATATCACGTGGTATTCCCATTTTTACGCCTCCATCAGCCAGAGCCTCAATTATGATAAAAATATATGCTGGACCACTACCAGATAATCCAGTAACCGCATCTAAATGCGTTTCATCAAGTTCAACAACCATACCAACTGAATCAAAAAGTTTTTGTACATAGTTTTTTTCATTTTCATTAACTTTCGTATTGGTAGCGATTACTGTAGCAGCGGCTCCAACTATAGCAGGCGTATTTGTCATGATTCTTATTATTCCAACAGGTTTATTAATAAATTTTTCGATATGGTTAATAGATACCCCTGCGACTATAGATATTATTGTATGTTGTTTTGTTATTACTGGGCTGATTTCATTTAAAACTTTATCTATAACTTGAGGAATTACTGCAATTAATATATATTTTGCGGATCTGACAAGTGAAACATTATTTTCAGCGCATTCAACATTAAGTTCCTTAGATCTCTCAATAAGTCTATTGTTATCAGCATCGTATATTATAATCTCATTTTTTTCAATTGTTTTCGTAGAAATAAATCGACTTATTAATGCATTACCAATCTTTCCAATACCAATTACACCTAATTGTTTCTGAAACATATTTTTAAATTAGTAGCGTAACCAAAATAATTTTACTATTAAATAGTGTCTAGTATTAAGTTTAAGGAAATATTTAGGGTATAATATGAAACAGTTTTTTGGTAAATCTTCAATTAGAATTTCTCTTCAATATAATTGGTTTAAATTTTGAAAACTTTTTGATTAAAGTTAATGAATCATAACTTCAAGAAGAAATAGTTATCAGATTTTATTCATAATTATCAATATAATTCATTTTTTAATTCTTCAATAAGATAATTTTGAATAGTTCCTTTTCGTCTATCAAACCCTTCACAAACAACACTTCTAACACCTATTATATCAGGAGAGATTTCATTTATTTTAGAAATAGAATCTTTTCTTAAATTACCTGCTAAAGCGACTTCTAAATTCAAATCCTTTGCTAAATTCTTAAACCGAAGTAACTGCTTAACACTTAAAAAATCAAATAACCCTTTATCATCTTTTATGTAAGTATCAAGCATTACAATTTCGGAGCCCGAATCAGCAGCAATTTTTGGAAGATCTAAAAAATCAGGTGAAGAATCTATTCTTTTTTTATCTGCATATCCCGCCGTTACAATTTTTATATTATTATTATAATGTTTAACTGCTTTTACTACTTTTCGCATCAAATTAATACCTTCGTCTAAATTTGTGGGGCCTTTCAAACCTACTTTTATTATGTCTGCTCCTGAAACTGCAGCCCCTAATGCTGCTAATGAGGCAGACCCAGGCAAGTAAGGAAAATCTCCAATTGTAGCACTTAATAATTGAGAGCTATTAGGAGGAATTAATTTTTTCATTTCTTTAATGACCCATGGAAAATTTGCTCCCAATGAGCCCTCATCAGGATTTTTACAATCAATATAATCTACATTAGATTTAATAGCTACAGCAGCTTCCTTTAAGTTTCTTGGACTTACTAAAAGTTTTATTATTTTTCGCATATCAAATCATGTTTAACGTAAAAGTTCCAATAAAATTTTTTAACTTTATTAATAAATTAGCTTATCTTTTACAAAACAATTAATTAACTATAATGATATAAAAATTTAAATTAAATAATTATTATTAAATATCAAAAAAATTATGATTTAAATATGTCGCCTAAAGAAATTACGAAATTAGACATCACTAATGAAGTTTTTAAAGAGCCATTCGAAGTAATAAAACAGATCGCCTCAAACTTAGAAGATATGAAATATACAAAAGTGATACAAACTTTTGTTATGGAAGACCGTAGATTAAATTTATCTTTAGAAAGAGACGGCTCGAGTTATTTTAAAGGAAAAGTTGTCTGGATTGGAAATAAAAAGGATGATAGTGAAGGTACAATTTTTTGTGTTGATAATAAAACAGAATTAAAACAAATTAATCCAAATCCAGAAAATACTGAAAAAGTAATACTTGATATTAAAAAAGAAACGATTAAAGTATCCACTGCTTCAAAAACTAAATGTGCTGTATGTGGAAAGAATATTGAAATTTTTGATGAAGTTGCTGG
>JBHLKA010000229.1:0-3376 GCA_048887145.1 Candidatus Hodarchaeota archaeon | reverse complement strand
TATTAAAATAATTGAATTACAATGGATTTGTTTAATTGTGATCTTCATATTCATTCACCACATTCTATTGCAGTATCTAAATCATTAAATTTAGATACGATGTTAGAAACCTGCAAAAAGAAAGGATTACATATTTTGGGTACTGGTGATATTCTACAACCAGATTGGCTTAAGTACTTAGAAGAAAACCTAAAACGCAACAGCGATAGAGCATATTATTACAAGGATATCTCGTTTATTTTACAAACTGAAATAGAAGATAAAGAAAGTATTCATCAAGTAGTACTTTTTCCTGATTTCGATTCTGTTAAACAAATACAAAATAAGCTGAAACCTTACTCTAAAAATATACTTGATGAGTGGGGGGGTCGACCAAGAGTTAATCTGCTTGGTGCGGAGTTAGTAGATTTAATAGTCGACTCTGGTGGTTTGATTGGACCTGCCCACGCATTCACTCCATTTAAAGCAATATTTCGCCAAAATAAATATAATTCATTAGAGAATTGCTATCAAGATACTGTAAAAAAAGTAACTTTTCTAGAACTAGGATTATCTGCTAATACTGAATTAGCTGATCGTTTAGAGTCTTTAAAAAACACCACATTTTTAAGTAATAGTGATGCTCATTCTCAAGATCCTCGTTCTTTAGGTCGAGAATTCAATCAATTATATATCGATAATCCCTCCTTTGATGAGATTGAACTTGCCTTGAGGAGAAAAGAAGGGAGGAAAGTAACACTCAATGTAGGATTACACCCTAAACTTGGAAAATATTATAATATGTTTTGTAATAAATGTAGGAGAAGAGTATTATTCAAAAAAAGTAAAAGCAATATTTCTGAGATTTTCTCTCAATACACCATAACTGATAATTTTATTCTATTCTTCTCAATTGATCCTCTAAAATCAAGAAACGAATACATTAAAAAAGTTGCAAAGGATAAGATGATTTGTCTTGGCTGTAAAGAAACAGTAGGTAAAAATTTCAAAATTAGATTAGGGGTGAGTGAGAGAATTGAAACGATTGCATCCTATGAAAAACCAAGACATCCAGAACATCGCCCTCCGTATATTAACGCTATTCCTCTAATCGACATAATTAGATCTATTAGAGGGATTAAAACTACTAATAGTAAAACTGTATTAAATGAATATAATAGTTTAATTGAAAAATTTGGCACTGAATTTTCTATTTTAATCGATTTACCAATAAAAAACATAGAAAAGTTTGATAGAAATATTGCTTCTGTTATAAATGCCTTTAGGAATAATGAAATCCAATACACACCAGGCGGAGGAGGAACCTACGGAGAAATTAAATTAGATATTTAAGAATCTAATTTTTGAGAAAAAATAAATAAGTCAAAACTATATGTTAAACTCTAAATTTAAGTTAAGTAGTTCTCCACACTTAGAGCAAACCATCCAATCAAAAACTTTTACAGCAACAGTCATTAACTCTAACTGTTCTCTAGGAAATTGATTTCTAAATTTCTTAATATACCCACAAGTAGGACAAGTTATGATAGCTCTAACTTTTATTAGCGATCCTTTAGTTTCTGAGCTATCTATAGACGGTCCACTACTGTCTTTATTGTAATCAATTTCCATTTTAATTAAAACCCCTTATTATCTTACCCATGAAAATTTAATCTTATAAATTTAATTCTTATAGGACTTGTCCTATTATTCTCATGAACAAATTGAAATAATTTAATAAAACTTCTAATAATTATATTTTCTTTAAAAGCTATAAATTTAAAGTTGTAAATTTGTTCTCTCCTCGTTTAATTGCATAAATATGAAAAATTTTGGTTATATCTTAATTTATCGCAAAATTTTTAATTATTAACCTTAGAGGTTTAAAATTTAATCATGCTAAAATTCTATTTAAATCAATTTCCTTGGAGTATAAGAGATAATGTATTACTTCCATATTACAAGAATAATACTTTCTTATATTATTCTGATATAATACTGATATTATATATTGATGAATTAGACTAGGCTAGTTAAATGAGTGATAAGGAATTTGATTTAACTGAAATTGCGAAATCAAGAATATCAGTTAGATCAAGATATAAAGAAATAGCTCGCCAAAATAAATTAAATCAAACCTCCAATTTAGATGATGATAAATATTTATCAGAGTTACTCAAAATATTAAAAATCAAAAGTGTAGTAATAGGGATTGGTGGGGCTGGGAATAATACTGTATCAAGAATGCAAGATATTGGAAGTAAATTTGTTGAGACGCTAAATATTAATACTGATGCTCACGACTTATATTATTCCAATGCAAATAAGAAACTACTAATAGGTAAAGAAATCTGTAATGGTTTAGGGTCTGGAAATGATCCTGCTATTGGAGCTGCGGCAGCCGAGGAAGACATAGATAGAATTTCTGAAATATTAAAAGCAGATGTGGTTTTTTTAACTTTTGGTTTAGGTGGAGGAACTGGAACTGGGGCGGCTCCTATTATAGCAAGAGAAGCGAAAAAGAATAAAGCAACTGTGGTTACATTTTGTTCAATTCCTTTTACATCTGAGGGTAAAGAGAGAAGGAATAGAGCAAAATCAGGCCTTAAGGAAATTATTAACAATACTGATTGTTTAATACCAATACCTAATGATAACCTTTTAAGATTCAATAAAAAAATACCAATCTTAACAGGTTTTAAAATAATGGATGAAGTGTTAATAAGATGTATCCGTGAAATCCTTAACCTAATTAATAACTGTGGTTTAATAAATATTGATTACGCTGATGTAAAGAAAATCTTTGAAAAAAAGGGGGAACTCCCCAGTGGCTTGATTGGAATAACAGAATCTTATGGAGAGGAATCAGATTTGATAAAAAAGGCAAAATTAGCGCTACATAACCCTCTATTAGAGCCTGATCCTATGCAGGTTGATAAATGTATAGTCTCTGTATCAGGTGACCATAAATTATCCTTATCAAAAATTGATAAGATAATTGCTACTATCACAGATGAAATTCCTGAGGAAGCCTCACTCAAATTTGGAACCGCTTTGGATCCCTCCTTAAAATCAAAAGTAAGAATAATGGCTTTAGGGCGGGGCCCTATTTCTCCATATGTCCAAGCTTCTATGAATGGAACAGAATTTCCTCAACCTAATTTTACAACTCTATAGCTTTAATTTAATTGACATTAAAAAACTTTTAAAAATTTCTCAATTTTCTTGTATTATAAATTAAATAGTTGAATTTATTATGAGCAAAAAGATGCCAGAAAATGAATTGAAAAAAGAGATTCGAAGATTTTTAGAAAAAAGAAAGGTTCTTGTATTGTGTACTTGTTCAAAGAATACACCCAGAGCAACTCCAATGGACTTTTATATCGAAAAAAATACT
>JBHLKA010000228.1:0-3409 GCA_048887145.1 Candidatus Hodarchaeota archaeon | reverse complement strand
AACATAGAATAATAAATCTCTTTTTTGACATATTAAATAACCTTATTAATTGAATTTCTATTAAATAAAAATTATGAGTTAATTATTTAAAAAGGTTTACTAGGATGTAAACAAAAACTTTAACACAAAAGTAAGAAAAAAATTTAAGTTGAATAATATTTGGATTAAATTATGGATGACAATTATACTTTAGAAAAAATACAATCTTGTGTAGAATGTAAAAGTTGTTTGGAAGTATGCGATACTTATATTGTAACCCAAAATATACTCCAATCACCGAATGGAAGGCTTAAAATTGCGCATAAGATATATAATAATGAAAAAATTTCTCAAGAAGAACTCCAAAGCATCTACACATGCACTTTATGTAGTCTATGTAATCTTTTCTGTGAACAAAGTATTGAGATTTCTGAAATCATTCACAATTCAAAAATAAAATTAGTAGATAAAAATATAGGTCCATTAGAAATTCATAATAAAATCATAAAAGGAATTGAGGAGTCGGATAATTCTGTTAATGGAGATCCAAATGAAAGATTAGCTTGGCTTCCAAGGAATTATAGGGAAAATGAAATTTTTGAGAAAAAAGAGTCTGATACCTTATTATTTCTTGGCTGTATGTCTTCATTTCGGGTAAAAGAAAGTGCAAGTGCTTCATATGAACTTTTAAAAAAAGGTAATTATGAATTTAAAATATTAGAAAAAGAACCTTGTTGTGGAGAATACGTCTATTCTGCCGGCAAATTAGAATTTGCTAAGCAGATTTTTAAAGAAAATTTTAAATTGTTTAAAAAAAACAAGATTAAGAACCTTATTGTTACTTGCGGGGGATGTTTATATGCTTTTAATAACGTTTATCCTAAATATGTTGAAGGATGGAATATTAATGTTAAACATGTAATCGAGATTATAGATGAATTAGAAAAGAGTGATAAAATTAAATTTAGGAGGCTAAAAAGAGAACTAACTTATCATGATCCTTGTCGAACCGGAAGAAAATTAAAAAATAGAACAATTTACAAGGAGCCAAGAGAATTATTGGAAAAAGCAGGTTCAAAAATATATGAATTAAGTAATAATCGTAATGAAACTCCTTGCTGTGGAGCGGGTTCAGGAATTCGAGGTGTAGACAGCTCTATTTCAATAAAAATTGGTTCAAAAATATTTGAAGACGCCAAAACAAAAGAAATTATTACTTCATGTCCTCTATGTGTATTTAATTATCGTTATGTAAACTATAAAACTCAATCTGATAAGGAAATTAAATATATAACGGATTTTTTATTGGAAGCTCTTGAAAATAATTGATGAAAGGAATTTTTTAAGGGGTCAAATAAGAAAAAGGAAGAATAACTTTTTGGAGCCTTACTGACAGCTTTAAATTCTTTTGTTGAGCAAATTACTAGATCATTGGGATAATAATATCTCTATCTTTTCGAATTTTGGTAAAGAAATTGAAGATTCTTTAGAGGATTCAATAAAAAAAATGGAAAAAGCATTTTGGTGATTTAACGAAAATTAGAAAAAATAAAGAAACAAATAAGAAATTATTTTTTTATAGAATTTTTTGCTTGAATTTTTGATAAAGCCTTCGTCTCTATCTTAGTTACATATTTCATGATGTAGAAAACAACCATCCCACACGCTATTATTATTATTTGAATTAAAATTATCAACCAATTAAATGTAAATAATAATGCAAAACATATTATAGCTCCGAGCAATGCAATTATTGGAACCCAACTTATAGATGGTTTTAATTTAAACGGTCTTTGAGCGTCCGGTTGACTTCTTCTTAATGCTATTAAGCTAATATTTACTAATAAGAAGGTTATTAAAACTCCAAAAACAGTAGCTTGTGCCACAATCTTAATATCTCCTAAAAAGATAGGAATAATTGCAAATATCATCGTTAGTAGGACCGAAATAGTTGGAGTTCTGTATGTTCGTGAGATTTTGCTCAATGATTCTGGTAATGCTTTATCTCTTGCCATTCCATACATCATTCTTGAAGTTACAATTAACATTATCAAAACTGTATTTGCAGTAGCAAATAATGCTACAAAGGATATTATTAATCCTCCTACGTCGCCTATAGCAATACTAGCAACATAATTCAATGGAGCTTCTGAATCAGCAATTAATTTATAATCTGCGATACTTACAACTGAGAAAGCTGTTAAGCAATATAATATTGTTGTAATTATTATGGAATATATTATACCTTTAGGAAGATTCTTTTGTGGTTCTTTAACTTCTTCAGCAATATTTGCAATATCTTCAAAACCTATGTATGCAAAAAATATTAACGCAATAGCCGAGAAAATCGGCATAGCTGAAAGAGTTGGTAATTCAAAATAATTTACACTACCGAATTTTGGGATGCCAATAACAATTATGAATATTAAACCAAAAGCTTCTATTAATGTAAATATGACATTTGTCCAGGTGGAAGTTTTTATGCCAATAAAATTGATAATGCTCAATTCTAGGATTAAAGCTATAGCGAAAACTATTTTTATAACTGCTAAATCAAATCCCAATAGCTCCGAGATATATCCAGCAAAACCCAATGCCACCGTAGCGGCAGAAAATATACCTGAAAATATAATGATCCATCCCAAAATAAATGATAAAATTCGCAATTTAAATGCTTCTTCTGTATAAACAAATTCGGCTGCACTCTTAGGATACATAGCTGAAAGTTCAGCATAAGATAATCCTGTAAATGCTCCAGTAATAGCTGCTAAAATAAATGCTAGCCATGAAAGATTGCCTGTTATTCCTACAACTTGTCCAATTAATGCATAAATTCCTGCTCCAAGTACATTACCCACTCCATAAATAGTTAATGCAAATAGAGAAACTCTACGTTTAAGCTTAGGAGATTTTTTTACTTCATTCATTTCTTTTCCCTTTGTTTTAATATAAAATATCCTTATCTGTTTTTATATAAAAATTTTATAAAAATTAAAAAAAATCTCCCAATTTGTTCAAATTTTTTTTAAAAAAAAAGTAATAAATAATATAACAATTTAATTATAATTTAACAAATATATTTTATGTAAATAAAGTGAGGGCAAAAGAGAATGGAAGAAAACTTACGGTTTATTTATTCAAAAGAATTCTGGTATATTAGCGCATTTATTAACACAAATGAATTTATTGGAGAAACTAAGGCAGAAGAAATAGAAGCTCTTTTATTGAAGAGATTAAAAAATCTGAATGAAAATGATTTAAGTAAAGCATTTAAATACTTAGAAAAATATCCTTATGCTGAAGAAAAAAAGCAAATACTAAGAGAAATGGCCAATTCTATTTCAATTGAATGCGATTGGGAGCCATTTTTTCAAAATTTCCCTTATACTGATGAAAATAATCCGTATACTGAAGATAATAGAGATTTAGT
>JBHLKA010000227.1:0-3412 GCA_048887145.1 Candidatus Hodarchaeota archaeon | reverse complement strand
CTTATCTGGAAATTTTATTATAATAATAATTGTTTATATAATTCACTGGCAGATTTTATCCCGATATTATTTTTCAAGGCATATTTTATAAGATTATCAATAACAAATCCTTTGGGATCTTTCATAGCAATTGACCATGGATGAAAAGAGGGAATATAAATTAAATCATTCCTATTTGCAAACTCTAAGTCATTGATATAATATTTTAGTTCTTCTGAAGGATTATTAACCACTGTTTTAGGCATTTCATGAGGGATTAATCCCTTAATTACACAATCATGCCAACCTTGCCCAGTTAATTCAAGAATTCCGTTTTCATAAAAATATGGTTGCTTTAACTTCCCATTAACAATAAATGGTGCAGGTAATTCATTTCCCGGTCCCCTTGAATCAGATTTAACATATCTAATTCCCTCATTTTTTAAAACATTTAAAATTTCTTTTTTATCTTTTAGTCCATTATGATACCCGATTGGTACTGATAAACCAATAACATCTACATATAAATATTTTTTAATTAAAATGTTCGTAATTTGAATTTCACGCTTTATATCTAAAAGACTAGCAGGTGTTCTTTTCCTATGCTCATTTTCTTTAAAAAGTATATGTGAATAAGTGTGCTGTTGAATATCAAGTGAAAACTTAGAAAATAGTTCTATTATTTCTTTATGGCATAATTCTAATAACTTTCCTAAAATAAAAATAGTTCCTCCAACATTATATTTTTTATGAATCCTTAAGATTATTTCCAAACCATTTAAAGCAAATCTTCTATCTTGTCTATTATTCGAATGATTTATTGGTAATGATGGATTTCCATATCGTTCAAAATCATAAGTTAATACTAGATTCGCCATAACAAAGTTTATTTAATTTTAGTAAAAAAGAAATATGCTAAAATACTTATAAAAGTTATTATTCTATAAAATGTAATTCTAAATTAAAATTAAATTATCAATGTCTCTATTATTTACTAAGGTGATATTATACAAACAATAAAAGATGATTATTTACAACTAAAACCAAAAAATAGAAGCATTTTTATTCATAAGAATGCCAGTATAGGAAAAAATTGTAAATTTGGGTTTAACGTAGTAATTGAAAGTAGGACGGAAATTGGTGATAATTGCTATTTTGGAAATAATATAGTAATTAAGGAAGGTGCAATTTTAGATGCTAATCTAGAAATACAAGATAATGTAGTAATTGGCAAACAACCAAGATCTAGCCCAATTAGTTCAAGAAAAGCTCCTAAAGAATTTTTAATAGCAAAAATTGGATATGGGACATTAATTGGAACTAGTTCGATAATTTATGGAGGAACTGAAATTGGGAATAAATGTTTTATTGGTGATTTAGCATCAATCCGAGAAAAATGCAAAATTCATGATTTTGTTATAATAGGAAGAGGTACTACAATAGAATATGAAACTGAGATATTGTCCAATACAAAAATTCAAACTTCTTGCCATTTAACTGGCAATTCATTAATTGGTAGGTATGTATTTTTTGGAGCAGAAGTATGTACAATGAATGATAAATATATGGATACGACAGATTATGTTTTTAAAGGACCAACCATAAAAGATGGAGCGTTGATAGGCTGTAATGCTACTATTTTGCCAGCATTAACTATTGGAATAGATTCTGTTATAGGTGCAGGATCAGTGGTCACAAAAGATGTTCCAGATAGGCAAATATGGGTAGGTAATCCCGCTAAGTATCTTAAGGATGTTCCTAAAGAAAGATGGCTTGATAATAGGATTAATAACTAATAGATTGAAATATTTTACATAAAATATTTATTAATTACCTTTTATTCAAACTTTTCAATTTATACTTTAACAATTCAATAAAATTCTTGAAAATCGAACGAAATATGTATAAGGGATGTCTAGCAATTTCCTTTTCAATATGGTTGACAGGGATTTCATAGAATTTTATTCTTGTCCTTTTTAATAGATAAGCTAATTCGACTTCTATAAATGGACCTTTAGAAGTAGTAAATTTCACCAATTTTTTACCGATTTCAGTTCGAAATGCCTTTAAACAATCCACATCCTTATAACGTGTATTAAAAAAAAAATTTACTAGTGTTGTATGAACTTTTGAAATCAAAATTCGAATTAAAGGGCGATCAACTAAACTTTTCTCATGAAATCGAATACCAAGAATGATAGGGTATTTATTTATAAGGTTATAAGCATGCCCAATAAAATTTAAACTAAAGGCAAGATCTACTGGATAAGCAGTGACCATATCGTACTTTGCTTGAAGTATTCCGTATCGATAGGCTTCTCCAAGGGAGGGAGAGGGTAAAGAGAATATTTTTATATTAGTATACTCAATTTCTAACTCTTTTGCTATATCAGCAGTTCTATCAGTACTACCATTTTCAATAATTAATATCTCAAAATAACTTCCAACTAATTTTGTTAAATATTTATAGATAATATTAATACTCTTACGAAGATTTTTTTCCTCATTATATGCAGGGACAACAACACTTATACTCTGAATATTTGACATTAGCATCCGAATATTAATTTAACTTTCACATTTATTCTTTCCTATCTTTTAATTCTTTTAAACTGAAATTAAAACGGAACATAGAATATCCTCCGAAGCATAATACATATACTTGTCTAATTAGGTGATCAATTATAAAAATTGCTAAAATGCTATTATAATCCAAAAAAGGATAAAATAAGGATATAAACACAGCCCCAATATTTTCTGATATTACCCAACCTCCGGGTAATATAGGTAATACTTGACTTAAAAAGGATAAAATTACAGCCAAAATTAGTATTATTATGTTCAATTGGTAACCCAATGCATAAAAGAAAATTACAATTATAAACGCATCAATAATCCAGACCGGAATACCTAATAGAATGACATATATTAAGATTTTTTTGTTTTCTTTTAATCCTTTAATGCCTCTTTTAAAGTTTATAACAAATCTTTCGATATAATATGCAATTTTTGGAGATATCTTTGCTATTAGCTTTATTACGGTTTCTGTTTTGTATAATAATAAAATTATAAGAATTAATATACCAATTATTAATACTGCTCCAATAATTAAATAAAATTGAATGCTTAACCCTAGTATTTCTCTATCGCTGGTTTCTCCAATCTTACTTAAATATAAAAATATTAAAGCAAAACAGCTTATAATAAACAACAATATTAAATCTAGTATTCTTTCTACGGCAATACCAGCTGTTGATTCACCTAATCCCATGTTTTCTTGATCTTTTATTATAAATATCTTAGCAACATCACCTACTTTACCTGGAATTACACCATTTATGAAAAAAGAAGCACCTATAGAAAAATATGATGTAGAATACCTAACTTCTTGGCCAATTCCTGTAGATATTAATTTCAATTTACATGCTCTTAA
>JBHLKA010000226.1:0-3419 GCA_048887145.1 Candidatus Hodarchaeota archaeon | reverse complement strand
GGATAATCTCCCTTTTCTAAATAACCTTTTTCATGAAATTTATAGTATTGCCATTCTATAAATTTATTATACAATTTGTCTCCAGTTGTAAATTCTCTTCTCCAGTCAATACTCATTCCAATTGATTTAAAATCTGTTTTCATTGTATTCGAAAAATAATTTACGATATTCCAAGGATCTTTAAAACTTTCTACAATTTTTTCCACTTCTTTTTTACTTTTTGTGTGTAAAGAGACATATTCTTTCATTCTGGTGATAACTTTAGCATTATTTCTCTTGATTGATGAAGAAACTGCTAAAACGGGAGTTCCTGTTATATGAAATGCCATAGGATATAAAACATTATATCCCTTAGCTCGATAATACCGAGCAAATATATCACCATTCACGAAACTTCTTCCATGACCGATATGTAGAGTTCCAGAAGCATAAGGGTAAGGTGATGTGAAAAAAATCTTGCTTTTTGATATATCAGGGTTAGCTTCAAATATTTTAGCCTCTTCCCATTTATCTTGCCATTTCTTTTCAATTTCCTGTGCATTATACATTTTTTCCATTTTCGTTCCTTATTTTGATTTTCACTTATTAGCAGAAACGTCCCACCTATGATCTCTTTCAATTAAAAGCTATACCACGCGAAACAATCCATGAAAATTTTAAAAGAAAAAGAATAGGCGGATTTGTTTCGCTTATAATAATAACAATAACACTGCAAGTAAATCAACTAAAGAAAATTTTACTTTTACGAGTGATTGTGGTGCAGTATTATATGAGATCATTATATAGAAATCGTGCTTTTTAATATAAAAACTTTTTCTTAGAAATTGATTAAGTATTTATCTTAAGTGCTATTGTTAAGTTTAAAAAGATTCTATTAAAAATGATTGAAAAAATTTTAATTGTTTACTATTCTCTTACAGGAAATACCCAATTCGTTGCTGAAATTCTTCGGGATACTATAAAAGCTGATATTTTAGAACTTAAGCCAGTTAAGGAGCTTAACCCAAGTAGTTCAATGAAGTATATGTGGGGTGGTTTTCAAGCAACAATGAAAAAGAAACCTAAATTGAATGAAATTACTAAAAATCCTCTCGATTATGATCTGATATTTTTAGGAACTCCAGTATGGGCTTGGACTTACTCACCGCCAATGCGTTCATTTTTGTCTATGTATGATTTTTCTAGTAAAAAAGTAGCTATTTGGACTTGTAGCGCTGGAGGACCTGGAAAGGGATTAGAACGATTCAGCAATGCATTAAAAGACACAGAAATTATAGGAAAAATTGGATTTCGTGAACCACTAAATAATAATCCTGAAGAAGCAAAGGAAAAAGCAATTTCATGGGTTAATGAAATTATGAAAAAAGTTAATTAAAAGAAGAGAAAAGCGGTTCTATTGCATCTTTTAAGCTCATATAACTTATAGAATCCTCAGGGACATCAATAAGAGGTTTTCCCTCTAAATCAAATTCTATTATAACATTATCTTCTGGTATTGAGCCAATTAAAGGAAGCTCTAATTCTTTTAGCTTTTTAGTAATGATATTAATATTTCCTTTAGCTTTATTGATTAAAACGCCTAGATTTCTATAATTTGTATACTTTTTTGCTTGATTTCTTATGGAATTTGCAGTTTCAATACTCCGTAAAGATAAATCTGTTATTATTAAAAGGATGTCAATAGATTTTAACACCATCCGATTAATTTGTTCAAGTCCAGCTTCACCATCTATTAAAATAATATCAAAATCTTTGGAAATTGACTCAATTACTCTCCTCAGAAGAGTGTTAGATGGACAAAAACATCCTGGACCTTCTGGTTGACCAATTGAAAACAGGCAGAAATTTTTACTTTCAGCCATCCCTTCATATACATCAAAATCAATCCTTTCAGCAAGTTTTTGAACAGTTTCTCCTCCTCTATGAGCCTTTTTTACAGCCTCAATTCTTAATTCCTCAAGAGATTTATTAGGCTTGACTTTGACCATATTGCATAAATGTGGATGAGTAGGATCAGCATCTATCAATAGAAGTTTGTACTTATAGTATTCAGAAATAATTTTAGTAATTAAAACTGTAATTACAGTTTTCCCAACTCCACCCTTGCCCATGATTGCTATTTTAACAGGTTTCTTAAAATTATTAATCAATCTAGCACCTCTCTTTTTTCTAATACTTCTTTGATATCTTCACATATATCATAATAAGGACATTCATTACAATCCCAATCAAAATCACAATCGACTCTCCTCTTCCATTCTTTTACTTTTTTCTTCCACTTTTGTTCTAAATCCGCTCTAATCGATGAGGTTATATCAATAAAAGACTCTATTAATTCTGGATTTGAGTTTATAAATATTATCTCCATAGATTTAATTTCCTTGAACTTATGCTGATATAAGAACATAATAGCATTACCTAAAAATTCAAAGGAAAATTTGTTAATAATAGATTTACTCAATCTACACCAAAATCTTCTTGGTATAGTACGAATCATGAAGCCTTCAATTCCATTTGAAATAAAATTAAGGTTCTTAAACTCATCAAAAGAATTTTCTGAAAGATTATCAATTCCAATTAATAAAAATAATCCAAAATCTATAGTTTTATTCGATATTTCTTTTATCTCAGGGCCAAATAATCTAATTTTTCCATCGTCTATTAAGTCCAACTCTTGGATTGGATAAATAAGAGAAAAGGATTTTTGATCCACGCCTCCCAATTCTAATTCGGTTTCTTCTTGGAGGATTATTTCTTTGAATTCTTCAAGTTTTACCCCAATATTAATTTTTCTAAAGTAATTCAGTTGATCTTCCTTTCTGGTATAATCTTTTACTTTGACTCCATTTTGTTTTTGTAAATCCAAGAAATTTCTAAGTGTTTCTAAATCACTTTTAATCTGCACTGCAATTACTCAATAAAGTTACTTATCTTAAAATTTATTTCACTGTTTTAATAAATATAAATCAATTATTTTGAGATTTTGGTTTCTATTTTATGAATAATTTTGAACGTTTTTGGACAGCTTTGAATTTAGAAGAACCAGATAGAATTCCAATTCATACTATACAATTCGATGGGAATGTGGCTGATCAAGTTCTTGGCAAACCAGAAAGAAACGCGTTTGATATTTTTGATGAAATGGAAAAAGAATATTCAGACGAGTGGCTGGATAGAATAAATTCAATCCTCGATGATATTGAAGTATCTGTTTTTGCGAAATGTGTAAGAGCTGCTTATGAATTGGGATTTGATGGAGTCGGCATCCATTATATACCTTTTATCATCGAAAGCAAAACCGAAATGACTGATATTTTCGGGAAAAAGCATAGAATAAAGAATATAGATGGAAATCCGTACCCAGATTACTATGGAGGGTATATTAAAAATCGAAAAGATTGGGAAGCATATCCTAAACC
>JBHLKA010000225.1:0-3420 GCA_048887145.1 Candidatus Hodarchaeota archaeon | reverse complement strand
GCTATAATTGATCCATATTTCTTAGAGAAGGCAGTAGTTGAGCAATATACAGATAAAGAGATGGAGTCTATTATTATTAAGTAATTCTTTTTTCTATCTTAAAAGTTTTTTTTAATTTTATAAATAATTTACCGCATAAAGATCAACTTTTTTTAGCAAAAACATATAGAAATACTATTATTAAAACAAGAGGAAAAGAGACAATTAAAACCATAAAATAAACTTCCTGAATTCCTCCATAAATGTAAACCCAATTATATATTATAGGCACAAGAGCAATTCCAATAAACTGTCCTGCTGTTAATAACCCTGCTAAAGCTCCACGTCGCTCCTTAGATAATACTTGACTATAATACATCATCGAAGGGATAAGTGTACCCCCGGCAGCTCCAGTTAATATTAACCCTATCGTTGTAAAGAAAAGAAGCTCAACATTATCTACAACTAATAAAACAAGAATACTCACATATAACGAGATCAATCCTGCTATGATTGCAGTCTTTACTCCCTTGGTCTTGATTATCTTTCCAATTAATACTCCTGCAACCGCTCCAGTGATTCCAGCTGAACCAATAACTATTCCTCCAAGACTTTCAGGAATTAACTGATTAAGTTCTCTAGAAGTCCAAGTTATAATAGCTAAATAAGTTTGAGTTATTAGAAATGCTGAAAAAATCATTAAGATTACAACTTTACGGCGAATTTCTTCTGAAATTTGCTTAAAAAAGAGGCCTATCGTTGTTTTTTGATCGGATTTTAATGGAATTTTTCTTAGAATTAGTAAAATTACAAATCCAAAAGCGGTTATTAGCATAAAAATGAGATATAGATATCTCCAACTAAAAATTACTAATTGCCCTGCTAAAATTGGACCAAAGCCTACGCCTAAATTAGCTACTGCCCCTAGATATCCCATCTTTTTTGGAATATTAGGTCCAGATGAGAGATCTGTTAATAAAGCAATCAAAACTGGATTTACGAATCCAAAACCAATTCCACCTAGTACATTAGCAATAAGATACATAGTCAGAGAAAAAGAAATAGCTGCAATGGTCATTCCTATTCCAAAAGTAAATAAACCAATTAATATTACTTGTATACGCCCTTTAATGTCAGAAATGGCTCCTGAAAATAATTGAGTAATGGCAAATGGAAACATAAACGATGGAATGGCTATTAGTATATCATTCGGATTAACACTAAATTCTATTGAAAGTATTCTATATAATACTAAAATAACGTTTCCAGTTAGTGGTCCTAAAGCGAATATTAAATAAATTATAAATTCGATAAAGACTTTACTTTTCTCTGGAATTTTTTCTTCCTTATTTAGCATAAAGGCGTTATATATTTCATTATCAAAGTAATAAATCTGAATTAAATTTGTTAATAATTAAATCTTTAGTTTATAAAATTTTTCGTGAAAGACCGGTTTCACGAATATTTTGTAAATATATGGAGAATTTAATTTATATTTCACAAATTATTTATTAAATCATTGTGAGTAAAAATCCTAACATTATTTTATTTATAACTCATGATCAAGGCCAATATATTGGTTGTTATGACTCACCTCAAACACCAAACTCCTTAAAAACCCCTAATTTAGATAAACTTGCTAAGAATGGTGTGAGATTTACTAATTACTTTTGTACAGCTCCTCAGTGTTCTCCCAGTCGAGGAAGTATACAAACTTCATTATATCCCCATCAAAATGGTTTAATGGGGCTAGTTAATTTAGGATGGACATTGCCAGAGTGGAATAATGCTTTACCTATGTATCTAAAAGAAAACGGATATTCAACACATCTTCTTGGACTGCAACATGAAACATTCAATGCAAAATTACTTGGTTATGATACAATCAGTAAGAGGGGACCTGAATTTAAATATTCTTGTAGAAAGATGGAAGATACTTATTTCGAATTTATTTCAGACCATGCTAAAGATACAAGACCATTTTACGCATGCATTGGTACTATTGAAGTTCATTTACCTTTTTATGCATGGGCTCAACCAGTAAATCCAGATAAAGTGAAAGTGCCGCCTTTTCTACCCGATCATGAAAGCGTTAGGAAGAATTTAGCTGAATTTTATGGGGTTATTCAACATGTAGATAACACTGTTGGTAAAATTAATGCTTACCTAGAAGATAAAGGATTAAAAGAAGATACTCTCTTCATATTTACAACTGATCATGGATTTCCTTTTCCTCGCGCAAAATGTACTTTATACGATCCTGGAATTAAAACCTCTTTATTAATGTCACACCCACACTCTGAAGCTTTTAGTGGAGGGAAAGTATTTAATCAAATGATAAGCAATATTGACTTGCTTCCTACAATAATTGAATATATTGGAGGTAAAGAACTTAAAGGTGTAGAGGGAAGAAGTTTTATGTCTATTACGACAGAAAGCAACGAAAAGTTTAGACCAGATATATTCACTGAAAAGACATATCATGAAATATATGATCCCATTCGAGCAGTGAGAGCCGAGCAATTTAAATATATTTATAATTTTGAAGCCTCTAATACACAATATCAGATTCCTTTAGATATAATGAGGGAACCTTCGGGTCAACTTATGAAAAAGTCTTATAATAAACCACGCTCCAAAGAAGAGTTCTATGATCTTAAAAAAGATCCAAATGAATTAACTAATCTAATTGGGAATAATAATTATCAAGACGTAATTTTGGAATTAAAAGCAAAACTTATAAACTGGATGAAACAAACTAAAGATCCAATTCTTAACGGTAAGATTAAGGACCAAAGAAAAGAACCACCAAGAAGATACTAATTTTTTAATAATAAAAAAAAAAAAGAATTTGAATTTATTCTCTTTTAAACATATTTTTAATCTCTTTTTCACATAAGAAAAATCCAATTGCGATTGGGAATCCAAACACTATGAAATAGAAAGACGCTGCAATAGCCATATATCTACAAAAGTTAACTTTAAAGAGTGTTCCTATTGAACCAATTAAAAGAATTACAGCAACAGTTAGATAATAATATCCCATTATTGTTATCGCGACCATGTCATCGGCAGTAGGAGTATCAGTATATAGACCAGCAACTATATCTACCATTAAAATCGCTAATAGCGCGTATAACATTATAAATACCGCGAATAGTAAGGATACTAATGATACTATTCTCAAGGCAGTCTTTCTGTTGATTTTTGGTACGTCAGCAGTCTCCATTGGATGATCTTGTATATTACGACCTACATACATGATTAACATTAATGGTAAAAATATATATAGCGCAATCTCAAACAATACCGCAAATTCGCGTTCCCCATAATAAACTAGAGGTGAAATCACCATCAGTACGATTGACAAACCAGTAGCAATTAAAAATAATTTCGACGCATCTTTGAATCCTTTTCTTATGAAGTAAAATGATAGTAGGA
>JBHLKA010000224.1:0-3428 GCA_048887145.1 Candidatus Hodarchaeota archaeon | reverse complement strand
CCTAAAATTGTGGTAAACAAAATAAATCCAGAAACGAGAGAATTAATATCTCCATTCGTCCAACCAATGCATTTAAGTGTAGCGATATTTTTTGAATTTCTTCTCACTATTATCCATGCATAAAGGAGGGATAAGAATATTCCTACTCCTATAGCTATAAAAAATGAAGCTGAAGCTATCCCTAAGCCACCGCTTTCAATTATTAATTCAATTGAAAAACTTGTCCAAAAGATTAAAATAGTGTACATCAGACAAAATACGGTAAATTGCCTTTTTTCTCGTAAAACCATTACAACTGCTTTTTTAAACAATCTGAATGCCAATTAATTCACCGATTTATAAAAATTAATTTTTTATATGAATTGTTTGTATAGTTATATAATAAAATTATAATTAAAAGTTTAGTGAAAAATGTCATCTGAAATAGAATCGATTATAAACGATTTATTAAATGAAGAACAGAACGTTTTCGGAGTGGCAGTTGTTAGTAAATCAGGAAATTTAATCACTCAGACTCAAAATTGGGACATATCTCAAAGCGTTGGTACAATAAATGAATTGCTTCAAACTAAATTAGAATTGGGTCAAAAGGGCATGACAAGTATCTCAATACAAGGAATTAAATATATGATTGTCGAAAATACTGAAGAACGTAAAATTGGCACTAATATTACAGG
Organism: Candidatus Hodarchaeota archaeon; assembly: GCA_048887145.1. Taxonomy (GTDB): domain Archaea; phylum Asgardarchaeota; class Lokiarchaeia; order Sigyniarchaeales; family SOKP01; genus SOKP01. The sequence continues at coordinate 2,751 of JBHLKA010000224.1, read as the reverse complement.
TAAAGGGCATATTATTATTGCTCCGGTTCCTGTAGGAGGTACAGGTGCATTAATCTGCTATATAAATCCTCAAATAACTCCAAGAGATGCGCTATTTACTGTTCAAACATATGCCCAAAAACTACAAGAATATATATAATTAACGTTAAAACTTTTTCTTTTATTGTTTTAGACAATTCCAAAACGGGCTTAATTTTATTTGCAACGCTTCCATAATTTTTTCAAATTGTTCTTTATTTACTCCATTTGATAGTAAATCTTGTTCGAATTCAGGTGCTTCAAATTCTTCACCCAATAATGCTGATAATATCGCATAAACACAGAATTGTAAGCCTATTATACTATAACCTCCTTCCAATATAAAAGATATCTTTCCATTGCAAATTTCTTCTGCTGCATTCATGATAACTTTCGTAAAACTATGATATCCATTAGTCGTTAAGCAACCATTACCTATAGGGTCAGCAAAATACATATCAAATCCAGCAGCAATTACAATTAAATCTGGATTATATTCTTTCAATATAGGAATAATGAAGTCTAAAATCTCCAAAAATTGATTATTATCCAAATTTTCAGGTATAGGAAAGTTAATATTTTTACCTAATCCTTTTCCATTACCAAGCTCATCTAAAAACCCTAAATCTGCTTGAGAAAAATCAAATTCATGGACTGAAAAATAAAGTATTGTTGGATCATCATAAAAATATTGGGCTAAACCGTCCCCAAAATGGTTATCAATGTCAATAATCGCAATTTTTTTTTCATAATTCAACCTTTTTCTTAAATATAGAATTGAAGCGGCTATGTTATTAAAAATACATAATCCAGATGCTTTTTCTCTAAATGCATGATGCCCTGGTGGTCTTATGAAAGCAAATGAATAATTAACTTCTTTATTAATAACACTCTTAAGTGCTTGGATAGCTCCACTTACCGCTTTTTTAGCTAATTCAAAAGTATCATCACAAACAAAAACTTCATCGTCTAATAAACCACCTCCCATCTTTGAAATTTTTTTTATAGAATCAATATGATACTGTGAGTGAGCTAAAAGAAGGATCTCCTCATCAATAGATTCTGGTACTATCTTAATAATACGATTATCATCAAAAATCTTCTTTTTATTTAAATATTCTATTATAGATTTAATTCTTAATGGGCTTTCAAATGATATAAAGGCAGGTTTTGGATATGGTGGTATATGTTTTAATGCGAAATCTTCATGAACGACAATCCCTAATTTTTTATTCATCTTCATAATATTTAGTTTTAGAATTTAAAAAATACCTAGAATAATATATGAAAAATTGTATAAATTAATTTAAAAATAACTTAATTTTAATTAAAAAAACTAGAGTATTTAAGATGACTACTATTGAAATTGTATTTACAATTTTATTGAATATTGCTCCTATCCTTTTAATATCAATCCCTTATTTCTTTATAAAAAAAAAGATAATAGGAAAATTGTATGGTCGAATTTTACTTGGAATTATTGTGTTCTACATAGTCTACTGGGTGTTACCTATAGTCTTTCAACTAGAAACGGCACCAATAGAACTCGAACTCCAACCTGGAGAAGAAGGAAATACTGCTTTGGGAGTAGGTTATATAATTTCTCATTTTCTATCATTAATATCATTGTTTGGATCTTATCCTTTGGTTACATTGCCTTTTATTTTCCTTGTAGCTCCCTTTATTTCTATAATACTTGTTTGGAATCGATTAAGAAAAGAGAAATCGCCTACAAAGGAATCCTTGGAAGCCTTAACTTACCAATTAACGGAGAGTCCTTATAACCGAATTAGAGCTGAGTTAAAAAGAAGCGATTGGAGCAGAGAAAAAGAAATTTTAAAATTACTTATAGTTTTATTACCAGTATCATTATTTCTTCTACAATTAGTACTTAGTATAACAAATCTGGAAACCGTTTCGTTAACTGGTGGTGAAACAGCTTTAGGCTGGTTTCTTGAAATCTTATTTGTTTACCTTGCTACTTTTATATTTAGTATTGAACTGCTATTTAGCTCACAAATCGCGTTAAAAGGAAGATACTTCGGAGAATCTATAAGAACTCAAACATATAAAAGTTTATATACAGTAGGTGCTCCAATTTCGGTTTTATCAATCATTTTATTTATAGTTGATGCAATTCAAAAAGGATCGACAGAGTCTATAACCATAATTATTTACTTCTTCGCATATTTTATCATGGCGTCTGTTATTTTCGTTCTTTTTTTGAAGATCTTTGAGCCTATATCCATACTTATATTTATAAAAATAATTGATTGGTGGAAACATAGAAAACAGAAAAAGAAAGCCCTTGATACAAAAAATTTCTATTATGGAATCGTTTTTGCTTGTTTAGCTTTTTTCATATACTTCGTTCTAAATTATGTATTATTTAGTCCAGTTTATGGTTTTATCTTCCCAAATTACCAGATTATACAAGATTCAGCTAAATTTATAGCACCAAGTGTAACTCTGGGAAACTCTCTTGGATTTGATGTTATGAATATTTTTTCATTTATTACTTTAGTTATTGCTTCTCTTGCTCTCGCTGCCTTCTTTTTAGTTTTAGGCTTTAAGTATATGAGAAGTACATTAACAGCAATCATATCTTATGTTCCCGTTTTAATATTTCTTTCTGCTTTATTTGTTAGCTTAGAATTATATGCTTTAATTTATTTGACCCCAGATACATATTGGATAACAGGACAAACTAGTTATACAACAATATTTGGCTTT
>JBHLKA010000223.1:0-3479 GCA_048887145.1 Candidatus Hodarchaeota archaeon | reverse complement strand
TTGGGCTTACAATTTCGGGAAATATTTTGAATGAGTATGGATTAGCTTTATCTGGTTCAATTGAAGAATTATCCTCATACAACATAGATACAACAAATTTAGTAAATAGAAAACCTATATATTATTACAGTAATGAAAAAAATTTAGGACCAGCTAATTTTACGAATGGGGGACAAGTTATATTGGCCAATTGCAATGATTCAGTAATTTCAAACTTAAACATTTCTCTAGCTTTCAGAGGAATTTCATTATTGTATTGTAATAACAATACTGTTTCGGAAAACACCGCAAATGATAATTACGGCGGGATATATTTAGAGTATAGTGATAATAACAATATTAGTGCGAACATCGCAAATGACAACTATGATGGGATAATTTTAAAGTATAGTGATAATAATAATATTGCGGGAAACACCGCAAATAACAACAAGGATGATGGGATATATTTAGAGTATAGTGATAATAATAATATTACGGGAACCACTGTAAATAACAACAAGGATGATGGGATATGTTTAGGGCATAGTGATAATAATATCATTTTGGAAAATAACATCAATAATAATACGGAAGGAATAATATTTTATAGTAGTAGTTATAACACTATTTCAAATAATATATTAATCGGAAATAATGATTGTTTCACTGAAAAAGGGAATTGCATAGGAAATATTTTTGAAAATAATATTTGTACTCCCCTCTTTTGTTGAATATTTAATTCTCATTAAATATAGTTTGTATAATTTTGAAAAGAATGTATCTTATTTCTCACTTATCCAATTTTCCCTTATATCTTTTATAACTGTTCCAGGAAGTACTCCTTTAGGACAAACCCTATTACATACGAAAAACTTTTCACATGCTGGAACAGCATCATCTTGTAAGATACGGGATAGAATTAAGTTTTGTTGTTGATCATCAAGACGAGAATCCCTTAGAAATCTGTTTGCCTTAGCTAATTGAGCAGGCCCTAAATAATTTGGATTCTTTTTATTTACAGGGCAAGCCCAACATAACCCACATAATATACAATACACTAAACGCTCAATGGTTTTCATTTCTGATGGAGACTGTGTTGATTCTGGGGCAAAATCTTTCCATTCTCTCGTGAAATAAGGCTCCACTTCTCTATAAAATTTCCAAAAGGGATCCATATTTACAATTAAATCCTTCAAAACTTCCATATTTGGTAAAGGCTCGATTAAAATTTCATTTTCTTTATCCCAACTTGAATCATTACCAAATTTAAACTCTGGTAAATTTATTGGTTTTTTCATAGTTTTAACCGTGGAAACTTGAGTTCTACATGCTAATAAAGGCACTTTATCAACAGTCATACCACAGGATCCACAAATCGCACCTCTACAAGCATAACGAAATGCAAGACTTGAGTCAAAATAATCTTGTATGTAAAAAAGAGCCTCTAATACACTCATTCCTTTTGTTATTGGAACCTCAAATTGGTCATAACGTATATTTCCGTTTCCATCATTCCTATAAATCAAAAATTTGTTCATTTCACTCATTAGTATTTCCTCTCCTTCACCTTAAATAGTCCTAATTTAACTGGTTTTGTTTTAATTATTAAACTTCCATTTTCTCGATAGATCATACTGTGTAACAAATAATCATTATCATTACGTTTAGGGTAATCTCTTCTGAAGTGAGCACCTCTACTTTCCTTTCTCCATAGAGCGGCGTAAGTTGTAGCTTCTGCTATATCTATCATACTTCTAAGTTCTAAAGCTCTAAGTAATCCATAATTAAATCTTTGATCTTCGGTTGCTACATGAATGTTTTGGAAATCTTTTTGCAACCTATTTATGGAATAAAATGCTTCTTCAAGATCATTATGATTCCGAAATACACCAACTTTCTTATTCAACGCATCTCCCATCTCATTTCTTATTTCAACAGGTTTTTTACCTGTATTATTTTGCCAGCTTTTTAATAACTTTTCAATGCTCTTTAATCTATCGTCCTCTGCTTCTTTGATATCTTTTGATGCAACTTGCTTCGGTAATCCTTTTTTAAGCAGAATTCTCCCTATATATCTCCCGAATACTGAAGTTTCTAATAGCGAGTTTCCTCCTAATCGATTAGCGCCATGTACTGATAAGCATGAGTTTTCACCTATGGTATAAAGACCTGACAATTCAGTTTCTCCATAATCACCATTATATTTTGTTCCAATTCCCCCCATAGAATAATGCTGACCTGGTTGAACAGGAATAGGTTCCTCAATAGGATCTATTCCAGCAAAATAAATACATATTTCACGTATTCCAGGTAGTCGCTCCTTAATGCGTTCAGCTCCAAGATGAGTAAGATCTAAATTAACATATGCATCCTCAAAACCCTTCCCTTCCAATACTTCAGTATCAATAGATCGTGCAACAATGTCCCTTGGGGCAAGTTCCATAGTATCGGGAGCTGTTTTTTTCATAAATCTTTCACCACTGGTATTGAACAAATATCCCCCCTCACCTCGAGCACCTTCAGTTATCAATATATTTGTCCCATATAAAGTAGTAGGATGAAATTGAACAAATTCAACATCCTGCATAGGAACACCTGCTCTAAACGCAGCTCCAACTCCATCTCCTGTGTTAATAACGGCATTTGTAGAGCTCTTAAAGATTCTCCCAAAGCCACCTGTAGCTAGAACCACATAGGGTGCTCTAAAGGACACTAATTCCCCTTTTGCTATATCAATAGCTATTAAACCAGCAATTTTTCCATTGACCTTAAAAAGATCTACTAAGAAATATTCATCAAAAAATTTAACTCCATTACGTACACACTGCTCATTTAGGGTTTGAAGCAAGGCATGTCCTGTCCTATCACCCGCATAACAAGTTCGAGGAAATCCTGCTCCACCAAATGGTCTTTGAGCGATAAGACCTGAATCTAACCTTGAAAATGGAGTTCCCATACTTTCAAATTCAATAACTATTTTTGGTGCTTCTTCACACATAAACATTACAACATCTTGGTCCGCAAGATAATCTGATCCTTTGATAGTATCAAACGCATGACTTTTAGGTGTATCATTTCTCCCAACTTCTAAATTTCCCAAAGCTGCATTAATACCACCTTGAGCTGCACCAGAATGACTTCTTACAGGAAAAACTTTACTTATTACTGCAGCATTCCATTGACTTGAAAGCTCCAGAGCTGCTCGTAAACCACTAAGTCCTGCTCCCACAATAACTACATCAAAATCTTCAACTATCATAAAATCTCAACTTACATTTTATTAATCAGATAAATTACCGAAATGAATCTAATAGCTTATAAAATTTACTCTTATCTAATTCTCTTTGAAACAAAGGGCGTTTATTTTCATTATAGATGCGAACATTTTCTTCATATGGTCTTCTATTAGAATTAATATATAAGACTCCTAACGCAAATCTCTTGGTATCTAGAGCTAATTTCATAGCTTTTTCTTGATCATATTGATCATGAGAATC
>JBHLKA010000222.1:0-3513 GCA_048887145.1 Candidatus Hodarchaeota archaeon | reverse complement strand
ATTAGGATCTCTCTTCTAACTCTATTTTCTAAAACCCATGGTATTTCTCCCTCATCCCATGGCTTGATTGAGGCAAAATCAAACCAAGGCTGGATCTCATCAACATTAATTTTCCCGACAAATTTATAGTTGTGATATTTTGTATTTTCTTTCATCACTACTTCCTATTTCTTTAAATTTTGATTATAACACTTCCAATATTTCAGGGATTAATAGCCATCCTTTTCTCGCATGTATAATTTTTCCATCTTCATCAATTACAAATTGACCGGGGCCCTGTTTTTCCCATCCCTCATATTCTCCATGTTCTATACCTAATTTCATTGCTTCTTTTAATTTACTTCTAACTTCCGCTACTGCGCCTGCTGTCATTAATCCTAAACCATAATCTGCATACAATTCATCTTTAGAGGAAAAAATGACAGGAAAGTCTATTTTATATTTATCAATATATTCCTTAGCAACTTTTTCCCCCGATTGAGTTATATACAAAAGTTTTGCTCTTTTTGCTCTGATTTTATCTATATCTTCTAATAAGATATTAAGATCTAATTGACAGATTGGGCATCCAAAATAACGGGAAAAAATTAAAACAATTTTCTGTTTACCAATTAATTCTTTTAAATCAATTATTCCAGCATTATAGGATGCTGACTTAAATAATGGAGCATGATCTCCCTCTTTTAATTGCACTTTATCCAATTTTACTCACTTTTTTAATCATATAATTTAAGCTTTCATTAATTTATTCTTTTAGCATTGCCTCAATTAATATTTCTGTGGCTTCATCTTCTGTTAATCCTTTAGCCATTAGCTCATCGAGCCATTTTTGAGGAAATCTTCCTAATGAGGCTTCATGAGATACACTTGAAGTTGGATCTATCGCTCTTATAAACGGACGAGCTCTACATATAGAACCTTTACCTAAGACTATTTCACTACATTCTACATGGCCATTACAATGTGGAGCATTTCCCTCAGTTACACCGTACATCAAAACTTCGCCTCCATCTCTAGCTGCTGCTTTCATTTTTATGACACTCCGCGCATTTTCACCCTCCAGAAATACCGAATCTCTAATTCTGATCGAATCTTTTTTACTTTTTCCATAGGCTTTAATATTCGATCTTATTATACTATTCTGCATTGCATAAATATCTATCATAATTTTTACCTTACCTGGTGTACCCTGTGTTAAATTAAAATTATTTTCAAAAACACTATTCTCACCAATATACATATATCCAACTGGAGCTACTAATGCACCAGAATTTTCACCATGATAATGTGTCTCACTATAATTAAAATTACAATTTTTCCCGATATAAAAATGGCCAAACATCTTATGAATAAGCCCATTAGCCTTCGGAAAGGAACAATGGGCCTGTACTTTTACATCTGTATTATCTTCTGCTATAATTCTAGGAAAAATCTCTTGGATTCCCGTTTCTTTGTTTACACCAAAACATAAATGAACTGGTTCCTCATGTATAGTTCCCTCTTTAATAATAATATCAGCAACTATTCCGTTGGGAATTTCACGCCCTTTTAAAATAATTCCTTCTACTTGATCAATGCCAGTAATTTTATTAAAGTTTAAAAGTAATTTAGCTCCGCCCCCATGACCGGGTATAAAATCCTTAATATCGATATTGTAATTTTCTAGACTTTGTAAAATTTCTTGAGGATAATCATTACTTCTCATAACAATCCTTCCTCTCTAAAAATTCTGTCAATATAATCATCATCAAAACATTTTCCTCCATTTTTAAATAGAGCTCTTTTACAAAATTCCTTCAATCCAGCTTTAGCGCAGTATTTTACCATTACTTTGGGAAACTCATCAGTTAATAAAGCATCTCCTCTCCATAATAAGGTTCCATAATCAGCTACCATTCCAATATCTTCTCTGTGTGTGATTAACAGAATTGTCATCTTTAAAGCTTTAATCTTATTGAAAATATTTAAGAAATCTTCAATAACAATCATATCTAAACCAGAATCAGGTTCATCCAAAATTATTAATTTTGGTCTCATCGCGATAGCAGCTGCTAATTCTACTCTCTTTCTCTCCCCTCCACTTAAAGTTTCGTCAATAATTCTATTATAATATCGTTCAGGCTCTAAATTAACAGTAAGTAATGCTTCCTTAATCTTATCTTGTAAATTACTTTTATCTTTAATACCCAACATAATATATTTAAACACGGATAACCCATCTATACGAGCAGGCTCTTGCCATGCTAGTGTAATTCCTAATTTAGCACGTTCAGTAAGACTCATATTTGTTATATCTATCCCATCAAAGTATATTTTACCTTGAGAGATTCTATAAGAGTCCAAACCCATTATTGTATATGCTAACGTTGACTTTCCAGAACCATTTGGACCTATAACTGCGTGAATAGATCCCTCCTTTACTCCAAAAGTGACATTATTAACGATGAAACATTTTTGATCAAGAGTGGGAATAGTAACATTTTCAAGTTCTAAGAGCACTTTCATAGCCTCTTCTTAAATATTAAAGAATAAACATTTCTACAATTAAGTGTATTGATCTATGAAAAATAAAATTTGTTCATTTTATTATTAAATAAAAATCATTCTTTTATTAGCATATTAAAGATTTATAATAGATTAATTTTAATATAGTAAGATTCACTACTTAATAATGAAATAAAATTAAAAGAAAACAAAGTGATATAAAACCACTATAATGATGTGATTCCATTGGTCATTAAAGAATATGTTTGCGAAAGAGGTAAAAAAAGTAAAGTAGTTATAGATATATCTACTAAAATAAAAGAAGGCCCTACAGCAATTTTAGGTTTTGCTGGAATTGGTTTAATTGGTCCTATTGTTGCTAATTCTTTAATAGAGCAGATTGCTGATATAAAAGAAATTGGATTCATTACTTCTGAGTATCTCCCCCCAATCAGTGTATTTTATGATGGGGTTTTAAAACATCCATTTAGATTGTATTATTCTCCTCAACATAATCTCATAGTAGGAATTTCAGAAGTGCCTTTCCAAGTAAGTACTGCTTATAATGATCTTAGTAAAACAATTAATAATTGGCTCTTATCTGATGATGTTAAGGCTAAAGAAGTGGTAATCTTCCAAGGTATTCCTCAAAGAGGAATAATTGATGATTATCCTGTTTATTATGCTGCAGAAGCCGATATGGGTCAAAGGCTAGAAGGGTATGGGTTAACTAAAGTAGAAAAAGGAATAATTGTAGGACCAGAAGCGACTATTCTAAATGAAGCTTTAACGAATAGACTGAAGGCTTTTAGTCTTTTCACACCAGTACTGGAGATTCCCACTCCTGAAGCTGCTGCTGCTATTATTGAAGTTTTAAATCAAATTTATAACTTAAATATTGACACCGCAAAATTGATAGAAGAAGGAAAGGAAATCAAGGCAAAAATGCTTGAATTAGCTGAAAAAGCGCAGCAGTTTCAAAGACAACAGCAACTACCTGAACAACCAAAAGAAAGATATACTCAATAC
>JBHLKA010000221.1:0-3522 GCA_048887145.1 Candidatus Hodarchaeota archaeon | reverse complement strand
GTTGGAGTAGTCATTTTTGTTCTTGCATGACCTGGATGAAGCGCATTTACTGTTACACCAGTTCCATCTAATCTACGAGCCAATTCATACGTGAATAGTACTAGCGCGAATTTAGCGTTTGCGTATGCTTTTTGAGAAGAATATTTTTTCTTAGACATTAAATCATCAAAATTTATTTTGAAATAGAGATGAATATTTGAGGAAACATTTATAATTCGAGAAGGGGCACTCTTTTTTATAATATCGAGCAAGGAATTAGTTAATAAGAAATGTCCTAAATAATCGACTGCAAATGTGCTCTCATATCCATTTTCAGTAACCATTCGTTTCCTATTAAAGATACCCGCATTATTTATCAAAACGTGTAGGTATTCGTATTTTTGTTTGAATTCCTTAGCTACATTTCCAACTGATTTTAAAGAAGCTAGATCTGCGATTAATAGGTCGATTCTTTCATTACCCGATTTTTCTTTAATCTCATTTTGTGCTATTTCTGCTTTTTCTCTATTTCGACATATCATTATGATATGATATCCCTTTGCTGCTAGTTGCATAGCGGTTTCTTTACCAATACCCGCATTAGCTCCTGTAATAACACAAAATTTTTCTTTAAAATTGTATTTCTGGTTAATCATCATCTAAAAATTATTATTTTTAATCCCAAAAATTGAATTTTCCTCTACTTAATATCGTATTTGGGTCTAATACTTTTTTAATAGATTTCATTAAGTTATAAAATTCTTCTGAATAAGCACCAATATCTACCATAAAACGAGATACATAATCACCCATCATATACCATTGTACTCCATGTTTAATTACTCTTTCTAAGAGAGATTTCCATAGCTTTATGTTAGTTTCTTTGATTACTTCATGGACTTCACCATCATAATACCTCCAAAAGCTTACAAAACCAGCTGTTATCTCAACATTATTACCATCTACTAATAGTACAGGTCCACTACCTGAAATCGGACGAATACCTGTAATGTCAAATATTTTTCGCATATCTGATTCGTGTTCTATATCCCATTGATCAATGTCTTGTAAAATTTTAGGAAATGTAGAAATTGGACAAAAACATTCAGCTGATAACGGTTGCATCGAAGGATAGATCCCCCATAAGTTATGGTAAAACTGCCAATGGCCTTGTTCTGCATAATGCCATTTTGCAATATTACCATCCGCAATTTCAGGACCTAAAAATTCAGATTTCTTGCCTAATATTATCTCATCCAAATTTTTAACTTTTTCTTCCAATTCTATCTCAGTATTAGCTTCTATAGTATAAAAGAAAATACCCCTTTTACGTTTTATCCTTTCCCATAATGGGAACATACCTTGTTCGGATCCAAGAGAAATGACCACATCTGGAATAAACATAGCATCATAAACATCTATACCATTTTGTCTGATTTCTGTCATAATTTGAGCTGCTGTCTCAGCAGATTTTCGGGGCATCAAGAAGGTTTTATAGTCTACAAACTTTGGTTTTGGAAATACTTGCAGAGATACTTTTGTTTTTACCCCAAATATTCCATTATCTCCACAAAAAAGCCCAGCTAAATCAGGTCCATTTCCAAATCTATTAAAAGGATATTTTGAATGTTTATTCGCTTGAGAACCAGTTTCGATAATCTCTCCAGTAGGTAAAACGACTTCTAATGAAACCAATTGGTTAGTGCAGGCTCCATATTTTGCGCAACCACCACCTCCCACTGAATGATGGGAAATCCCTCCTCCAACAGACGCAGCCATTCCTGAGCCAGGCCCCATACATCCTGTATAAAGCCCATAATGACAAAGATATTCATTTAATTTCCCCCAAGAGATTCCTGCTTCCACTGTAATGATTAGATTATCCTCATCAAAATTGCTGATATTATTCATTCTTTTCATATCTAGAACAATACCGCCATCTCCAATGGGTTTACTCCCACCAAATTCACAAATACCAGCTCCACGAGGTATAACCGGTATGTTTTCTTCATTCGCAACTTTAAGTATTTCTGAAATTTCTTTAGCATCCTTAGGTCTAATTACAATATCAGGCACACCTTGTAATACAATATCTACATTTCTAGAATAAGCGTGTCGTACGTAAATACTATTAGAGAGAAATTTTTTGGATACAATCTTTTCTAGTTTTTGGTAAATTTCAGTCATAATTTTAACTTAAATGGCTAAATTAGTTCTCTATTTAATTTTCTTTAATAAAAATTATTTCTTTTTATATTTATAACTTAATGAGAAGATATTTTCATTATTTAATTTATTATTATAAAAGGTTTTATAGAAGTTGAAAAAGAAAATAAAGTATACTATCATCGTAATAATTTTTTTACTTCTAACAATTCCTATTTATTTTAATGTGTTTTTAGAATTTTTTTTTGTTAACGAATTTAATTTAGTTATATCTTTGATTCTTGTAATGGGTTTTTTGACTCTTTATATAATAGGAAAAGTCATTGAAGTTTATGGTTATAATGCAGAGATTATTAAGGTTATGGATAAGCATGACATCATTAATTCATTTGTTGAAGGCAATAATAAAATTGTCAGAGGGTTAGGATTTCTTGTAATTATGGCAATCGAAGAATTAGTTTTTCGTTATTATTTAGTTGGACTATTATTTATTCAATCACATTTAGGAGAAATATTAGTAATCCTCATCTCAAGTTTAATCTTTTCAATCTTTCATATCCATACTTGGTTTTCTTATAGAAATTTTAGGATTTTGGCTATCTTTCTTATCTACTCTTTTTTCTTAGGGTTATTCAATGGATATCTTCTTCTAACTGTAGGAATAATTCCTTGTATTCTAGTTCATTGTATTCTAGCTTATGTTCTGTATTATGGTATTTATACGCGTTATTTCAAAGTTAAAACCAAAAAAAAATAATAAAAATATATTTTGGATTATCTTTTCCTTAAAGCTTTCTTGTCAACTTTTCCAACAGTTGTTAATGGCATTTCTTCTAAAATTTCGATAAACCTAGGAACTTTATACTTTGCTAAATTTTCCTGTGCGAATTTCATAATATCTTTTTTAATTTCTTCTGAAGCTTCATATCCTTTCTTTAATAAAACGTATAATTTAACATGCTCTGAACCTGGACGATCTGGATCTGGAATGCCCACACTAGAACAAAGCTCAATTGCAGGATGTTTATTCATCTTTTCGTCAACCTCTACACTAAAAACTTTATAACCACTAACAATTATCATATCTTTTGTACGATCGACAATGGTAATATATCCATCCTCATCCATAACTCCAACATCACCGGAATAAAACCAACCATCTTGAAGAGCATTTTCTGTTTCTTTTGGTTTATTCCAATAACCACTAAATATTTGAGGACCTCGTATAGCAATCTCTCCTGGAGTACCTAAAGGAACCTCTTTAGTTCTGTCTGTTACATCTACTAATTTCACTTCTGTATTAGGAAATGGAACTCCTACGGTCCCAATTTTCTTTTTACCAAGGTAAGGATTCATTGTAACTCCAGGTGATGCCTC
>JBHLKA010000220.1:0-3522 GCA_048887145.1 Candidatus Hodarchaeota archaeon | reverse complement strand
AGCTAAATAGTATCTTACTCCTTTCTTCAGATTATCATAAAGTTTCCTTCCTTGTTCGATTGCTAAAGTGATGGTAGTAAAATTATTATCAATTAAAACCATATCAGCTGTGCTCCGAGCAACATCAGTTCCAGTAGCTCCCATGGCTACTCCAATATCGGCCATTTTTAAGGCTGGTGCATCGTTGATACCATCTCCAGTAACTGCAACTCTTTCTCCATTTTCTTTTAATGCTTTTACTATTTTTAATTTATGTTCTGGGGTAGTTCTCGCAAAAATATTCGTGTTTTTAACAACTTTTTTAAGTTCTGCTTCTGACATTTCTTCAAGTTCATGACCAACAATAATTTTATCAGACATTATTCCTACTTCTTTCGCAACTGCATTTGCTGTTCTTTCATAGTCACCTGTGATCATTAGCACTCTAACTCCTGCACTTTTTGTAATACTAATCGCGTTTTTTACTTCTTTTCTTGGAGGATCAATAAATCCAATTAAGCCTAAAAAAGTCAAATTATATTCTAAATCTTCGGTAGTTTTATCTAATTCATCTAATTGCTTGAATGCAAAGGCTATAACTCTTAAACCATTCCCTGCCATTTCATTTACAATATTTAAAATGTTATTTTTTTCATCATCAGATAATTGTTTCTTCCCAGATTTAGAGAATAAATCTACTGATCGATTTAAAATTACTTCAGTGGCTCCCTTGGCATATAAAATATACATATTATTTTTTGTATAGATTTGCGACATCATCATTCTTTGATTATCAAAAGTAAATTCCTCAACCAAAGAATATTTGTTATTTAAATTACTATAAATAATCCCTCTTTTCTCTGCGGCCTCGATTAATGCAATTTCCATAGGATCTCCAGTATATATTAACTCATTATCTTCTTTTTTAATAATAACATCATTAAGTAGTATTCCAACTTCAAGTATATGTTTTTGGGATTCTGTTAAAGTATCTTCTGTCAAATTTTCTAATTTCCCATCTAAATATAATTTTGATACAGTCATTTTGTTCTCAGTTATAGTTCCCGTTTTATCTGTAGCTATCACAGTTACACTTCCGAGGGTTTCTGCTGTTCTTAAATATTTGACTAATCCTTTTTGTTTAGTAAGAGTATAGGCTCCCAATGCTAAAACGATCATTATAATAATAGGCAACTCTTCAGGTATTGTAGCAAATGAAAGACTTAAACCTGTTAATATCATTTGGACTGGATCTCTGCCTTGAAAAATCCCAATCAATGGTATTAAAACACAGAAAAATAATGCAACTAATACTAAATATGTAGATAATTGTTTCATAGCCAGTTGGAGAGGCGTTTTTGGCTCTTTAATTTCTTTTGTTAAACCAGCAATTTTACCTAATTCTGTTTGAATACTAGTTGCTGTTACTACTGCTTTTCCTTTACCTCGAGTAATAATAGTACCAGCAAATATGATATTAACTCGTTCAATTAAATCCGTTTTTTCTGGTAAAATTTTCTCTGAATTTTTACTTACTGGAATTGATTCACCTGTTAATGTAGATTCATCAATTTGTAATCCATAAGATTCAATTAATCTTGCATCTGCAGGTAGTTTTTGTCCAACCCTTAATAGGAGAATATCTCCAGGAACGAGATTTTTGGGATCCACCTCTTGAATATTTTTATCCCTAATTACAATAGAAAGGGGTGTTGCTAACTCCTTTAATGATGCAATTTTTTTTTTTGCTTTATACTCATTATAAATTTCAACAAATACTAATAATGATATAATAATGAAAATCGTAATGGCATCACGTAATTCTCCAAAAATACTATAAACTATTCCTACTCCTATAAGCAATAATATCATTGGTTCGACTACTTCATGTGTGAAAACTCTGAAAAAACTAACTCTTTTCTCTTCTACCAAGAGATTTTTTCCATACTTATTTATTCTTCTCTCAATTTCTTTGTTGGAAAGTCCAATTTCAGAATTACTCTGTAATTCATCTAATACACTTTGACTACTTTTAGACCAAGGATTAGTGACTAGTGTCATTTGATTTCCATAATTTTATAGTTAAAATAAATTATGTTTAAGAAAGAATTTAATAAAAGAATATTAAGATTATTAATAAAGATAACTTATATATTCTAAACATTAATTCAGTCATTAAAGTCAAAAAAGATTAGAATGAATAAAATAAAAATAAATGATTCCAATGTCTGAAAAAAATACTTTAAAGATAATTGATGGAACGCTTAAAAGTGTAGAAGATAATTTTAAGCAATTTATTGATGTTTTAGAAACTGCAAAGAATGAATTAATTAACTTCGAAAGGGCTACAAAAATGTTAGAAACTGAAAAAGTAGCACTTGAGCGAGAAAAAACAGAATTAGAACTTGAAAAACAAAAATTAGAAGCAGAAAAGGCAGAAAAAGAACAAAAGATAGGAGAGTTAACCAGTGAACAGTTACGGTTATTAGATGAATATAAGAATTTAAAAATTGAATTGAAAAAATTCATGAAAATTGCTCAAGATCAAGAAGAATCTGAGTATAATTTTGAAAGAATTAAAGCTTTATTATCTATTACTATGTTATTAATACGGGAAATATGGCAGGGTCAGCCTCATTATAGAATTCTATTGACTCTACATGGCGATAAAGAAGAAATGACTCGTGAGGAAATTAAAAATACTACTGGGATTTCTGGAGCAATGGTTCTGAGGGCTGTTCATGAATTAGCGAATATTGATGTTTTACAATACGACGAGGAAAAATCTCTTGTTAAATTAAAGAGAAGATTATTTGCTAAAAAAGCTTTAGAAAAAAAGCCAGAAGAATAAAAAATTTCTTTCTTTTATTTAAGAATTTATTATTTTACTATTACCATCTCATGCAAGGTATTTCCCTGTTCTTTGTAATGTGTACCATTATGAGTCAATTTTATCTCAAAATCTGAATTGAATCTGAAATATCCTGGGTTTAGTTTTAAAATATTTTTTGCTAAAAACCGTAATATAGGATTAAATTCGGAAAGTAAATGATCAGCATCAATAATTTCATTAACATTGAGAATAATTTCATCTTGTTCAGAAAGTTTGAACTTCAAAATGTTGGGATAATCATTTCTTGCTTTTTCATTATATTGAAAACTTTCTTCCATCAATTCATATTCACCTGTGCTAAGAAGGATATCTTCATTTTTTGCGAGCATTAAAACTTTGATGGGATAATCATCCATTTTCTTATTACATTTAATATGCGCATATACGATAGTAAAATTTTCTGAATAAATTCGACCCCAATGCCAATAATCAACAACCTTAATCAGGTTAAAATTAATCCAGTTGTGGTCATGGTATCCAATCCCTTTTACTGATAAAGTATTATTATGTATTTTAATTGTTCCCTCTACTTTCGCTCTTGGTATAGGTACAACCCATCCAAATTCACCTAAATTTCCAAATCGAGTATATCCTTTACCAGGCATCCATCCAGGAACTTGAGCAGTATAGTTCAAATGTAAACCAAATTC
>JBHLKA010000219.1:0-3524 GCA_048887145.1 Candidatus Hodarchaeota archaeon | reverse complement strand
TTATTATGAGAGCTTGATCACATAATTACTAAAATTGATCATCATTTAAATAGTTTCATTACTTATTTTTATTTAGGTGATTAAAAAAAATGGGATACACAAATTTTACAGATGAAATGGTTGATAGAGCGGAAGACAACTTTAAAAATATTAAAGAATCAATCAAAGGGCTTTACGATCTCCTCAATATCTGCCTCCCAGATGACCGGGTTTATTTAGAGGCGGGTAAAGAGAACATCGAAGGCTTATATAAAAACATCATAGAGTTAATATTAAATGATTATGGATTAAGAAAAATAGTAAAGAAAATAAAATCCTCTGAATTAGATGTTAATATTATTCTAGATGAATTAATGATTGAAGAAGAACTATAAAATAATTTTTTCTCTTCTTTTTTTATTTAATTATTGCTTTATCATGCTGTTTAATGCAAAATTTTTGCAGTCGATCTTAATTCTTGTAGTTTAATCTGATAATCCGGACATATTTTATAATCAGGAAAATTGCATAGTGCAGGGGATTTAGGAAGGTTGCATGAGTAAGAAAATGGGCAAGATAATAAATTACTTTCAATATCAAAACCTAATTGATTAATTATAATTCCTCACTCCTTTTATCAATTTATTGGCTAGAAATATGATTTAATAATCAAATTATTGCTTAAATGAATTTAAAAAGAAGTGAGTTTGGAAAATTTTTAATTTTTATTGCTTTATTTTGATTTTCACGCCTAATTAAAAAGGATAATATGCTTTTCAAAACAATTAAAAGGAAAAATGAGAGGAAATATGTGAAGCGCCACATATTCCCTAAAGTTGAAATCCAATAAAGCAACCAAAAATGGATAAAAGTGTAGGGTTAGCTAGAAAATTTGTGATCAATATATTTCATTATAAAATTATTTAAAGCCCAATAAAATCGTAAATCGTAAAATCATAAATTTATTTACTAATTTTATCTAAATCTTTTATTTCTTTATGTAAAAGATAACCAAATATTGACTTTATTCTCCATAAAAATTTATGAATCATATATAATAAAATATCCATTATAATACCACTCCTATATTTTCACTAAATTGTAAAAAAGAAATGTTATTTAAATATGTTTAAATCAATAACCCAATTCCTTTTGTTTTAAATACTCAAATAATACAACCTTTCATCTTTTTATACGATTTTTTTTAAATTCGATAAAATGAAGAATATAATTTGATTAATTTTGATCATTAATCCATTTGTTTTTTCTTTTAGTTATTTTGATATGGTTTTAATTATAAAACGATTATTAATGTCAGGAAATAATATCTTTCAATGATAGATTGCTTTTAATATTCAAAATTATTGATCCTGTTTAATCATCTTTTTTAAAAAAAAAGTGATTTTTTTATTTGATTTTATGCAAAATGTAGGATTATTAACATTATAGATCATTTTTTCGTTATCATATATGATTTAGATCATATATATATTGGCTTTTCTTCATAATGAAGCATTATTGATCTCTATAATATCATTTTCCGATTTATTGCCATATATTGATCACATATTCAAACGGAAATAGTTAAAATGATCAACATTTAAATACTAGTTTATCTAATATGATCATTAGTGAAAAAAAAGTTTTTTTTCACATTTTAAAAAATACTAATATGAAGTGAAGAAGTATGTGTAATTCATGTAAGTGTGATAATTATTATCAATGTTCAATAGTGGGGTATATAAATTCTCCAGGATTCTGTTGCTCTAAATGTGAAGGATATGAGGAAGAACTAACTTGCTTAAAAGCAAGATTTAATTATGAAATGATAGTTCCTAAAACTGTTATTAAACACCCAGATAAGACTATAATAATTCCTAATGAATAAAATAGTGCGAAAAATCATGTGTAATAATTGTAATTGCGACAATTATGATAAATGCTCGATTGTAGGATTTATGCCCATTGGATTTTGTTGTTCCAATTGTGATCTCTATAATGATGAACATACCTGTTTAAAAACGAAAACTAAACATCTAGCCTACCATGAATTGAGTGGGAAAGCAACAGGAGAGGAAATAAAGCCAATAAGTTCTTCGATTGAGAATGGACTTTTAAAGGTAATAATTAAGAAAAAAGATGAGAAGATACCTATATACATTGATCTTCAGAAACATTTAGAATAGTATTAATTAAAATTTTCAACATGTTAAATGTATATTGAGATTAATGTATGAATTTCAAAATTTTTTTTGCTATTTTGTAAATTTACAAAAATAATATTGGAAAATTGTTAAGAAATGTTATTAAAGTTATTTATAAAATTTATATAAGTTATATAATTTACAAACCTAAAGAGATTAACAAAAATAAAAGGATTAAAATGGGAGATTGACATGAGTGTCATAAATTTTGAGTTTAGAAATGAGGTGCTTAAGCATAATGCTTCTTTAAGTTATTGTTATCAATGTTCAACATGTTCTGGAGGATGTCCCGTAGCTTTACTTACAAATGGGAAATATAATCCTAGAAAGATAATTGAAGAAGCTATATTAGGTCTTCAAAATAAATTAGTAGAAAGTCAGGATCCTAATCCTTGGTTATGTTCTACTTGTCAGAAGTGCGTAGAGC
This sequence comes from Candidatus Hodarchaeota archaeon, assembly GCA_048887145.1. Taxonomy (GTDB): domain Archaea; phylum Asgardarchaeota; class Lokiarchaeia; order Sigyniarchaeales; family SOKP01; genus SOKP01. The sequence continues at coordinate 914 of JBHLKA010000219.1, read as the reverse complement.
TGTGTCCTCAAAAAGTAGAATTAACAGAAATTTTTACTTTAATTAAAAATAAATGTTTTGAAAAAGGTAAAATTCCTGAGGCTTTTATTGCTCAAGGAAAGGCAGTTTTAGAACATGGAGTTGCTATTCCGTATTCTAAAGCGATATTAACAAGGCGTGAGAAACTTGGGCTTCCAAAAGTAAAAATAGCTCCTTTAGATGAAATCCAAAAAATCCTTAACGAAACTAACTTTGAAAAATACATATTGAGAGAGGGTGAATAGAAAATGAGTTACAACCTGTTTTTAGGCTGTGTAATTCCTGCGAGATTGCCTTATTTAGAAGTATCTTCGAGGAAAATTTTTGAAAAACTTGGTATAGAACTACGAGATGTCGATGGATTTAGTTGCTGCCCTGATCCAACGGGAATAGAGCTAATAGATCATAATACGTGGTTAACTTTAGGTGCTAGAAATTTAAGTATATGTAGTAATAATGGAGCTGTAATATCATTCTGCTCTGGTTGTGTTGAAACTTTAAAAGGCGTAAACTATTTCATCAATAAGGATCTGACTATAAAGAAAGAAGTTAATAGAAATTTACAAAAGATTGGGAAAGTTTATGAAGGAAAAACTGAAGTTAAACATTTCGCTCAAGTTCTTTATGAAAACCTGGAAAAAGTTAAGAAAAATGTTGAAAAGCCATTGGAAGGTTTTAAAGTTGCCGTACATTATGGTTGCCATTATTTAAGACCATCCGAAATTATTGAGTGGGACGATCCTTTCGAACCAGTAACTATTGATGAAATCATAAAAACTCTTGGAGCTGAAACTGTAGAATATACCTCAAAAATGGAGTGTTGTGGAAATCCAGTTGAAAAATCTGATAAAGATTTATCACTTTTAATGATTGAAAGTAAGTTTAAAGACATTTAT
>JBHLKA010000218.1:0-3545 GCA_048887145.1 Candidatus Hodarchaeota archaeon | reverse complement strand
GCATACCTCCATATGTTTCCATATTCACCTTAATTACCACCACCTTTCATTAATTCTTCATATTTATTTGGATCATACCCTACGACAAATTTATCATCGCATATTAAGAAAGGATATGAGATTCTATCTGGTTTGTAATTTTCTCTTAAATATTGTAAAATTTTTGATTTCTGATCTGGAGTGATTTGATCAACATCTATATATTTATACTTAATTTCACGTTCATTAAGATATCTTTTGCATTTTTTGCACCACATGCAAGTCGATAATGTGAAAATGGACACATCCTGTTTATCATTCTTCCCCTTTACTTCCTGAAAAAGCTCCGAAATAAATTCTGGAAACATAATATTCACTATGGTTTATGATTTATATTTTCGATTTTAATATTTAATATTCTATTTATTTAATTTGTTTTAAATTTTCCTTAAAACTCGGATCTATACACTCAAAAGCTTGCTCACTTAGTTTTCTTATATCTTCATCACACGAGTCTAAAAGTATACCTAAATGTTCTAAAGCTCTTTTATCTCCTATTTTCATTAAAGTCTCAATAATTAAAAACAAGCGAGTTTTATCTTGCTCATCTTCCGATTTTTCTAATTCTTTTCTTAATAAGTTAACTATTGGAATTGTAGATTTAGGATCTTTTATTTCTCCCATTGCTTCAAGAATTCTATTAATTACAATTGAATCTCTTTCTGAATATAATGCTTTAACGAGTAAGTTTGTAGCACGCCCCTCTTTAAGATGTCCAAGTGTTCTAGCTGCGGTAACTCTCTCCATTACTCCTCCATGAAAAAGTTTTTTGATTGCTAAGTTAAACTCAATGTTTTTTGTATCAGAATCCATATGATTTTAAGAAATTTGGAGCATTAAAATTTGATTTTTATAAATTATTAAGATTCAGCCTAATACATAATAAATAAATAGTTTTTTAGTAAGAATACTAAATTATTTATTATGACATTCAGAAAAGAAAAATTAGTCCAATACAAAATGATTTAATAGTTTTCTATCATATCAATTTATCAATTTATTTAGTATTTTCTCTATTTAACTTTAAATAATGAAAATTAACAAGAAGCTTTTTATTGGATTAATTATAACCACATGTGTTATTTCTGCTGGAATTACAGTTTTTCTTATTATAACTTCTCTTAAACCCACCCAACACCCCCCTCCTACACCCACCCCTTTTGAGTCTAAAATTCAAAACGTTATGTCAGATTATAAAATTCCATCATTATCAGCAGGGATCATTATTAATGATAAAATAGTTTGGGCAAGCGGTTTTGGTGAACAACCTGACTTGGATACAGTATATATGATTGGTTCCATCACTAAAACATTTACGGCAACCGCAATACTTCAATTAAATGAAAGTGATTTGATTAATTTAGATGGTGATATCAATAACTATCTTCCATTTGATGTAAGACATTCTAATTACCCAAGTATACCTATCACACCTCGTATGCTTCTTACACATAAAGCAGGTTTACCAACCAACCTTTTTTGGTCTCTTGAGTATTATTTTGATAATCAAACAATTGATTGGATTAATGAGAATCTAGATCTGGGTGGGGACATCATTAAATGGGATAATAGACCATCTTTAGAAGAGTTTCTAAACGGTAGTTTAAACCCTCATGGTCAATATTATGATCCCTACAATTGGCAATGGCGACCCGGATCGGAATTCCATTATTCTAATGCAGGCTTTCAATTACTTGGGTATTTAATTGAACAAGTTACAAATAAATCTTGGATAAAATATATTCAAGAAAAAATTTTTAATCCATTAAATATGACGAATAGTGGATTTGAATACGGGGATTTTGCTGAAAAAAATGCTATTCCTTATGAGTGGAAGGATGGTGGGAATTTTGAATATCCTATCTACAATATTAACGTGACAGGAGCAGGTTGTTTAAGAAGTACAATACCAGACATGGCAAAATATTTGATTACTTATATAAATCAAGGTGAATATAATGGAACTCAACTATTAAATCCTGAAAGTGTTGAATTAATACATTCTAATCATGTATCACTTACTGGAACTTCAGTGGAAGGTTTTAATTATGAAGGCTATGGATTAGGATGGTTTCTTTACTCCGAAAATTTTAAAGGGCATGGCGGAGCAACTCCAGGTTTCAGTTCTAATATGTATTTCAAAAAAAATAACGAAGGTGCTTTTGGCGTAATTTTGATGTTTAATCGTGGTTCCGCCCTTATATATGATGATACGTTAATCAACAGCTTTATACCAAGAATTAACCAATTATTATTGGAAAGAGCTGAGTTTCTTTTTCAGCAAGCTCATTGAGAATGATTAAGGATTATTCTTATTTTAGTTTGTTTTATTTAGTATTGAGATTTTTTTTAATTAAAATCGTTTGATATAAAATTGACCATATCTTTTATATAATTTAGACTGATACACTATTATTTTATAGAAAAATGTCTAGTAAGTCCATTCTTTCTTCATTAAATGTCTCAAGAGAGTCAATTTTATGTTTATCATATTTTGATTCAATAATTGGGCCATCTACTTTTTATTGTAGTTCACCTATCGATACTAAAGAACACCCTGATTTAGGAAGGATCCTTGAATTTCAAGAACATGAGGGTACCTTTATTTTTTCTTACCGTAAATACCAAACAATCAATAACATTTTTTATATTGATTCAAAATTCGCTAGAGGGGGTAAGGATCTTTTAATGATTACATATATGATAAAGGCAGCCTATTTTAAGGATGAAATTACGGACGTTTATAGATATCTGGAATCTAAAATACCCGAACTAGAAAATTTTGCAAAAGAAATAAGTAACTTAAAGGAATTGACTGAAATCCTTCATACCGAGAAAAATCGAAAAAGCCAGCAGGATCTATTGAGTTTTGGTTCAGAGGAATTTCAAAATCAATTTTTAGAAATTTTTTACAAATATTATCAGATAATATCCCCCGAAATAGCTGTCCCAACACCCATTATTGCTAAGGGAGATTTGAAAAAGCTATATATATTTGGACCTCCTAAGTCAGGAAAAACAACGTTACTAAAGAATTTAGAAGTCATACAATTTTTACAGTATAAAGACAATGAAAAAAAAAGAGATATGATCAGTAAGATCTACGATTTTATCATAGAAAACATAGAAATTTTAACATACGAATGTATTGAGGATGAGAGTGAAGGAAAGTATGCTAAACTCTATGATCAATGTATGGATAACGCCCAAGGCTTTATCCTTATCTTTAATGCATCAAATAAAGATTCTTTAAAAGACGCTATAGACATGTTTCAAATGGTTTTGAATAGATGCTTAGATAAAGGGGAATATATGCCAATAGTAATTATTGGGAATAAATTTTATAATAAAGAGAAAGTGGATCCTAATTTTATCTATAAGAATTTTGATTTGGATGAATTGGCAGAATGTGGTATGATAGTTAAATATTTCGCTATTAATGTTTTAACTGAAGATGAAAAGATCGTTGAAGCTTTAAGATGGATATTAAAAAAATTGATCTAAAA
>JBHLKA010000217.1:0-3563 GCA_048887145.1 Candidatus Hodarchaeota archaeon | reverse complement strand
TATAAATTGAGTATTGCTCAAATGGAAATTCCAGGAACACAACATCTAAGAAATAAGGACTTTGCAAATAAAGTTATTAAAACAATTAAAAATTTATTAAATGAGATCAATAAACCTATAAAGCTGATGCACGTATGTGGAACCCATGAGCATACAATTTCGAAATATGGCTTAAGAACTCTTTTACCTAAAGAAATTGAAGTGTTTTCAGGTCCAGGATGTCCTGTATGCGTATGTCCCGCTGCGGATATTGATAAGGCTATTGAATTAGGTAAAAGAGATGATGTTATTATTACTACTTTTGGAGATATGATCCGAGTCCCTGCAACTAATATTTCATTAGCAGGTTTAAAAGCTAAAGGGGCGGATGTTCGAATAGTATATGGACCACATGATGCTGTTAAAATAGCATCAGACAATCCAAACAAAGAAGTTATCTTCTTTTCAATAGGGTTTGAAACAACAGTTCCTGCAACTGGTTATGAAATAAAGGCTAAACCTCCATCTAATTTTTCGGTCATTTGTGCTCATAAATTAATACCTGCTGCCTTAGAACTGTTAATAAGCCAATCACAATTAAAAATTGATGGATTTATATCTCCTGGACATGTTTCTACGATAATAGGCCTAAAACCATTTAAAATATTCTCGGATGCTTATAAAGTACCGAATATTATTGCTGGTTTTGAACCAAATGATGTGTTATTAGCAATTTTAATGCTTTTAAAACAAATTAAGGAAAATAAATATGAAACGTTAAATGAATACTCGCGGGTCGTTAAACCTGAAGGAAACATTATAGCTCAAAAAATAATTGAAGAGGTTTTTGAACCTGTATCATCCCCGTGGAGGGGTATAGGAAGAATTCTTGATGGAGGATTAATTATTAGGGATAAATTCGAAGAATATAATGCTGATAAGAAGTTTGATATAAAAATCGAAAAATCTCAAGATATACCCCCAGGATGTTCTTGCCATTTAGTCATGGTTGGAAAACTATATCCTTATGAATGTAAACTCTTTCGAGATAAATGCACTCCAATTAATCCTATCGGTCCTTGCATGGTGTCTCAAGAAGGAACCTGTAGTATATATTATAAATATTATAAAGAATAAATATTTTAAATTGACCATGGGAATGAGTTGTTATAGTATTCGCTATTCCACATATCTGTAGATGGAAAATTACATCGATATCCTGTCTTATAATTTTTGTTAAAATATGTATTTACGTGCTCTCCCTCTACAATTTTATCAAAATCAACTCTAGTTAATCTTTGTTTTGAATTAATTTCTTTATATTTTTTTTTGCTGTATTCAATACTACATTTCCAAAAGTAGGTATTTTCTTTCAAAAATAGAGCTTGATCTCCTTTATCTTCTTCAATCCAAGAGACGAAACATATATTATCTTTGCTTTCCTGACTCCTTGATAAATATTCTAATCTCGATTCAAAACCACCCTCATTTGAAACCCAAGAACCACCCCAATAGCTAGTAAGAACGATTATGATCTTTCCTTTTAAATCTCTGACAGTAGGCCAGTTATAATTGCTTTCTCTGAAATTTTTATAGGTATATAATTTTTTTAAGGTAATAGAATTTATTATCATTTCATTTAATTTTCCAATTCCATATAATTCATCTGGTCTATTTTTAGTATCAATAATACTATCTTTTAATTCTATGAAAAGGGTTATTGGTGCATGCTCGCTGTTATGCTCATTAGACCATTCTATTAAAACACTGAGCCAATTTGAAAACAAGTAATTACTTGGATTTCCATCAACATTGAGCATAACATCATAATAATCTTTATAAAGGTAAACTTCAAAGTCATTTAGTTCTTGAATCTTATCACTATGAATATCGTATTCAAGACCTCGTACGCCTTTATTTAATTGTTCTCTTATAGAACGCGCATAAGAATTATGGCTAGTTTTAAAAAAAGCTTTATGATATGGAATTTCCCATCTGTTTCCTTGTATTTTCATATCAATTACTTTACCAATTTTTACTTATTAAGATTAATTTTAAGGGTTTTAATACTTTTCCAAATAAAATATTAGATTTTTTTTAAATGAATTATTAATTAATTTTAGATTTTAATTCTTTTTGAGATATTTTTGTGAATGAAATAAAAACTGTAGAAATTAATGTTACTGGAATTGTTCAAGGAGTTGGATTCCGTCCATTTTTATTTAATTTAGCAAAAAAACATGAATTAAAAGGATTTATATTAAATAGAGGAAATGCTGGAGTCCGTTTGATATTACAAGGTAATGAAAAACTCATAGATAAATTTATTAAAAACATCACAATTCAATGCCCAAAAATCTCCTATATTGAGAGTATAAAGACTAAAAAATTAGAAAATAACATTAAATATAGGTATTTAGAGATCAAACCAAGTGAACAAGGAAGAGGTATAAGTCTTACTTTACCTTCAGATATTGCTATTTGTGATGAGTGTTTGAAGGAAATGAGAAATCCTATTAATAATAAATATTTTAACTATCCATTTATAGCATGTGCGGTATGTGGACCACGATTTACAACTGTAACTGAATTACCTTATGATAGAGAAAGATCTACTATGATTAAATTTCCATTTTGCAATTCATGTCAAAAAGAGTATTCTGATTTTAATAATCGAAGATTTCATGCTCAAACTTTTGCTTGCTCTATTTGTGGTCCACATTATCAATTATTTGATAATAATAAACAGCTTATTTTAAAGCCATCAATAAATGAGATGCTCCAAGAGGTTTCAGATAGAATTAGTCGAGGAGAAGTTATTGCTGTCAAAGGAATAGGTGGCACTCATCTAGTTTGTCTTGCTGATAACGATGATACTATTATGGAACTCCGATCAAGAAAAGGTGGTAGGAAATATAAGCCATTTGCACTTATGGTTCCAAATCTTGAATTAATAGAGGAGGAATTCAAAATTTCTAAGAAAGAGCAAGAAATAATTTCATCTTATCGAAGACCTATTGTCTTATTAGAGAGGAAAAAAAGATCTAGTAATATCATAAGCGACTGGGTAGCTCCTGGACTTAATAACGTAGGATTTATGCTTCCATATTCGGGAATCCATTATTTATTATTCGATTTTATTGGAGAGAAACCATTAGTTTATACAAGCGGAAACAGATCTAATATTCCTATGGGAATTGAGAATGATAAGATATTTGACCAATTGAAGAATTTAGCTGATGTGTTTTTATTGCATGATAGAAAAATCTATCAGAGAGCTGATGATAGTGTTTTACGAATACATCATAATAAAATGAAGCTAATAAGGAGATCAAGAGGGTATATACCAGAATATTTACCATTACCATTTGAAGTCAATATATCAGGAGCTATAGCAACAGGACCTGAATTATCAGTGACTGGAGCAGTTCTACGTAAAAATCGAATTTTTCCCACTCAACATATTGGAAATACCACTCATTTAGAGACTTATAAATTTTTGAGGGATGCTATTTTTCATATGAAAAAATTATTACAAATTGAAGACTCTGAGATTGAATTTATTACTTGTGATGCTCATCCGG
>JBHLKA010000216.1:0-3585 GCA_048887145.1 Candidatus Hodarchaeota archaeon | reverse complement strand
TCAAGGATTATAGTACCTTTTATCCCTTTTTCTTGGAACGAAGAGTCATTAATCGAGAGGATTCGCTTATTCCCTTGCTTTGAGATAGTGGCTTTAAACTTTTTAGTTGGGAATTCAATAATGCTATCATCTAAGGAATTTAATGGTAAAATTTTGGATTTAGTGAAAAATTTGAAAACACCTTTACCGTCTCTATTTTTATTTTTAAAATCAAGCCACGCATAACTCATCTGTGTAAGATATCCAATATCTCCGATGGTTAATTGAAATCCAAAATCTTTGTTTAAAACTGAAAAGTGATCCCACTCTTTTATTCGAATCCATCCCTTTCCTATACTTTCCTTATTGTACTTTAATATTGGCTTTCGAGCCCAACCTCGTTGTACAAGAGAACCATCATCATTAAATAGATTTGAAGGTTTAGTAATTTCTATTTGCTTTCCCATAAATTTTTTCCACTTGACTTTTTAACTTGTATAATATGATTTCGGTTTCATAATTTAAAAAATTCATTATCTTGACTCTAAACATAGATTTATAATTATTGAACCAAAAATACAGATGAAATGAAATGAGATAATGAATTCTAAGCTACTTTTAGGTTAATTTAATTAATTTTTCTTTCAATATCTCATTAATTTCAGGATTTTTTAATTGAAAATATAATTTTAAAAGCGATTGTATAAAACTTATAGAGACGATGGTTATTGTAAATATAAATACTATAGCTTCTATTAGAAATAAGTCTCTCCCATACATGGCTTCTATAAAAAGGCTACCTAATCCCTGCAGAGATAATACAGGTTCTACGATTATAATTTCTGATATTATTATTGAAGGAATTATAAAAATTGAAGAAACAAACCAATTCGGAAAATTTTTATGCTTAAAAGTGGAAACATTTTTCCTATTATTTCTATTGCTTCTTCTGAACCCCCGATTGACGTAATTATCATTAAATAAAGTATTTCTTCTTTTAATAATTACCATTTTACTTAACATAGATAGAGAGAGTATCAAGGCTGCTAGAATCAATTGAGTAAGCAATTCAAAATTAATTCCATTACCAAAAACGTAGCCAACGAATATAACTAATAAAAAACTGGGAATAGAATAGCTTATTGATGATATTTTTCTTATAAACCTTTTTTGGAAATTATTAGTGTTATTATTTCGTCTGACGAAACTATTAATTTCAAGAAATAATGATAAACAAATTGGAATTATTAATAAGCCCATAGAGAGATGTACTCTTTCAAGTATGAGTTCTTTAACTGGACTTAAAGGATAAGAACCATATCTATTTATAGTATTGCCCCAATTACCTGAAAATAACCTACCTAGATATAAGAAGAATTGTTGCCATAATGGTAGATGTAATCCTAATTCGTAATAGTAATCAGGGCCAGATCTCTCGGGGATATGCACCCCCCCGCGGATGTGCGCAGGGATGTATACAAAATGGGGTCTAATTGGCATCGCTCTCGAAAGAACAAATGTTAGAAATAAAATACCAAAGAAGATTATTGCATGCTTTAAAAAAGAATTCGCTATGTAGCGTACTATATCCACTTTTTTTATAGAAAAAATTTTATGTAACTTCTTTTTTCTGTGGAACTTCTTTTTATTTTTATTTAGAGAGGATATTATAAGTTCAAGAATTAAAATAAATCCGACTAATATAAATAAACCTCCTAAAAAAAAGCCGTAAACTAAAATGAAAATAAAGGACGAAATTAAATATATTATGCGAATAGATATAATCAACAGGCGCCTATTAAAATCTGGTTTTTTATCTACTAAATTTATTTGCTGGGATTTGTTTTCATGTTTTTTTTTAGGAGATTTTATAACTACAAGAATTAAAATAATTCCTGTTAAAATGAATAACCCTCCTAAAAAATATAAAATTTCAAAAAAGTTGTAAACTATACTGAAAGTTAAAAAGTCAAAAAAATATATTATGTAAATAACTGTAAAGAGGAGACGCTTGTTATTGAATTTTGAATCTCGTTTCTTAGCTAGGGGTTTTTCCTCGCGAAATTTTGGGAAAAATTTATCAAAAATGCTTTTTAAAATTACTGTAAAAATTGCTGATAGAGTGAATAAAGTTAGGAATAAAACAATGAAATTATCACTAAAATATAAAAAATTAGATATTAAAATAATTAAGTAATATAGCATATATTCGAAAACAAAAATTAACGCCCATTTACCCATCTTATTTTCAGGTAAAATTTCTTCCAGAACATACGAATATCTTTTCTTCCCAAAGAGACGTACTCTTAATAAGAAAGTTAAAATTAAAAAAATTAAAACAAATGGTAACGTAGCTAGAACAGTAATTAATAACTCTATAAACCTATAATGAGATATGTATACTAAAGTTGGTGCTAAAGTCGCAATAATTTGAATGATAATTAAAATAACTAATTTTGCTTTAGCATGATCACGAAAAACAATAGGTAAGGAACCAATTATCGTTCTTCCAGTAGCCTCCATGTTTAATAAATTATAAACAGTCATACCAGAGAGAACAAGACTGAATCCAAGCAAAACAATCCAACTATAGTATAAATCTCTACTTAATAAGTCCACACCATCTGTAAAACTAATATTAAAAAAAATCATGAACACAAACGACATAATTATCGGCATTATGAAAGACATAAATGTTTGTATATTTCTTGAAGCAATTATTAAATCCTTTCGAATAAAAGCTTTAATTTTAGAGCTTGTATGTATTCGTAATTCATCCTTTTTACCTGATAAGACATTTTTATTAAATTTATACTTTAATGATATGATATTATTAAGCGATTTCAAGGCTTTTCGAAAAAGAACGTAAATTACAATTAAATATAAACCCAAACCAAATAGAGGATTTAGCCAGTAAGGGACTTGTATTTCGGAAGGTACTGTAAAAAGTGATATTAAATAACTAGGATTAAAAGGAAATGGAATTAAGCTCAATATAGCATTATATAGCGGGGAACGATACAAATTCAAACTAGCGACGATAATAGGAGCCATTGAACTTAGAATAATCTGAATTACAAGGATACTTCCAAAAATAATTATTGCATAACTAAAGGTATTTAATATTTGAACAAAAAGTGATTTTTTAGCCTTTAAGTTCTGTCTTTTTATCAATCTAGCTACTTTTTCACCTAGGATAATTAAAATACTAATTGAAAAAGTAATATTCATAATTGAAGTTCCAAGAGAAACGAGAAATATAATTATATTTTGGGTAGCAAAAAGCATCATTACAGGAAATACAAATATATTTGCCATAATTGGTAAATCAAAATTATGGAAAATAGTGATAAATGCCAACCTTTTCAATTTCTTTCGGGGTAAAGGGAGAGTTTTAAACCACTCAAAAATTTCTCCAGACATAATATTAATCAAATTGAAAATCCCCATTAAAAAGAAATCTAAAAATTGTAAAGTAAAAAAAATCTCAAAAGTTAAACTTTTTATAAATATCGAAATTTGATGATGTACTGGCACATCTACTAGAAAACGGCTAATGTCCATATACGCCATTAATGGAAAAATGGGTAAAATTCCAAAAATTAT
>JBHLKA010000215.1:0-3593 GCA_048887145.1 Candidatus Hodarchaeota archaeon | reverse complement strand
ATCAATCTTTTAAGAAATCTTTAAATAAAGATATAATTTGAAAAGCGATTGTATGAAACTTATTGAGATAATAAGTAAACTGAACAGAAAAAATATCGTAGTTAACTCAATAAACCTGCTGTACCTTAAGGCATCAAAAAAGGAATTGCCCCATCCTCTCAAATCAAGTACCCAGGGACATTCTACAATTATAATTTCTCCAATAAGGAATGAAACAGAAAATATATTCGATAACTTTAATGATTTTAAAGTTTTAAAATTGGACCTATTCCTCGTATTATATTTATTGGGTTGCATTAAAGCAGAATTTATATGATCAATAGGAGAAAACTCATTTTTTCTTCTGATAAAAGCAACCCTACCTAAAACAGAAAGGGAGAGAATTAAAATTGCTAAAATCATTCTATAATGGTAAATCTTAAAACCAAGGTAGTGTTTTAAAACAAAATATAGGAAAAAACTCGGAATTGCAAAACCTATTAATGAAGCTTTTCCAGTCAATTTTTTCCTATTTTTTTTATGATTTTGTGAAGAACTATCTTTAAAGGTAAATAGCAGTGTTAAAAATAGGGGTATGATTAATAACGTTAAGGTTCTTGATCCATCTTCAAATATTTTTTCTTTAATTTCTCTACTTTCAAAATAACGGATTGAATATTCCCAATTACCTGTAAATAGATTTCTTAAATATATTGAATATCGTTGCCAGAATGGGAGTTGATTCCAATCATAGATGATTTGTTGAACATTTGGTGGGGCTAAAGGACTAATATAAATGTCATTGTCGAAAAAGAAGAATACGGTGATCAATATAAAAAAGATTAATACATGTTTTAAAAATGAATTTATAATATACTTTAATATTTCCTTTTTTTTTACAGACAATTTTTTAGTCTTCACACCAATCTCTTTGACTCTTTTTGATATAACTTTAGTTAAGGTTAAAAAGATTCCAATAAAGAGAAGTAGCAATGAGATTTCAAAATTTTGGTATAAGAAAATTGAAATGAAATAAAAATTAAAGTATGTTATGAAAGCAATTGTGTATATTAAACGTTGGATAAGGATTTTTAAAGGAAATCTATCGTTATTAGATTTTGGAAAAAAGTAATCAAAGATTAACCTTAAAATTGCCATAAAACTTATAGAGATAATAAATAAAATTAGGAGCGAAACTACGACATCAAACTTATAATATAAATAATTTGATATTAATATGAATAAGAAATATATAAGATATTCTAAAAAGAAAATTAACATCCATTTACTCATCTTATTTTCTGGTAGAATCTCATCAAGAATATAACTATATCTTTTCTTTCCAAATAGACGGACTCTCAGCAAGAAAGTAAATATTAAAAAATTCAAAACAAATGGTACTGTAGTTAGAACAGCTAAGAATAAATCTACGAATCTATAATGAAATATATATACAAAAGTGGGGGTTATTGTTGCAATAATTTGAATTGCAATCATAATAATTAATTTTGCCTTGGCCTGATCTCGTACTACAATAGGGAGTGTTCCCATTATCGTTTTTCCGGATGCCTCCATATTTAACAAATTGTAAACTATCATCGCGGACAGAACGGGGCTTAATCCTAATAGTGTAATCCAAGTATAATATAAATCTCCACTAAGTAAATCTTCACCCCGTACAAAACTAATATTGAAAAAAGTTATAAACACAAAAGACATAATTACAGGCATGATGATTGACATAAACATTTGTAGATTTCGTGAAACCATCAATAAATCTTTTCGAATAAACGACTTAACTACGGAACTTATACGAATTTTTAGTTTATGAATTTTATAAGACAAATTATTTTTATTAAATTTATATTTCAATGATATAATATTGCTAAGAGATTTCAGAGATTTACGGTAAAGGAAATAAATTACATTTAAATATAATATTAAACCAAATAGAGTATGAAGCCATAATTGAGCTGTGATGGGGGATGTGCTTGAAAATAATGAAATTAAATAGCTTGGATTAAAAGGAAACGGTATTAAGCTTAAAATAAGATTATAAAGCGGAGAATATTCTAGATTCAAAAAAGTCATCATAATATTGACCAACGAGCTCAAACTCATCTGAATTATAAAGATACTTCCAAATATAATTAAAGCATAACTCAAAGTATTTAATAATTGGAATAATAGCGATCTTTTAGCTCTAATATTTTGGACTTTTATCCTTTTAGCAATTTTTTCCCCTAGAATAATTAATACCGTAATCGAAAAAATTGTATTTAGAAATGAAGTTCCTAGTGAAATAAGAAATATAACTGTGTTTTGAGTTGCAAAGAACATTATTATAGGAAATACAAATATATTTGCCAGAATTGGTAAATCAAAATTATGGATAATAGTAAAAAATGCTAATTTTTTCAATTTTTTTTTGGGTAAAGGCAATGTTTTAAACCATTCAAAAATTTCTCCAGACATAATATTTATTAAACTAAAAAGTCCCATTAGGAAGAAATCTAGAAATTGTAAAGTAATGAATATTTGGAAAATCAAACTTTTTGTAAATATAGCAATTTGAATAGGAACTGACTCACTTACAAATAAGCTGGTAAGCTCCAAATAAGCTATTAATGGAAAAATTGGTAGTATTCCAAAAATTATGGAATTTATAATTTTATATGATACAAATTTTAGTTTCAGAGAACTTCTTCTTTTGCTAAACCTTTCTAGTATTCGTTGTGTAGCTTCGCTTTTAAGTTGAAGCTGTTCTTCTATAAGAATTTCATAGGAAATATTCTTAGCTAAAAAATAAGTTGTTAATTTATTATTTCTCATGAAAAATTATTGATTTCTAAAAAAATTTTTTTAAAAGAATTAATTCAAGGAAAAATAAATAATTATACCTAATTTATCAAATTTAATTTTATATGATCTATTTACTAATTTAGTTAGAAGATTAGAATAAACTTGATAAAATTGAAATAAAATAAGATTTTAGAGAGTTATTCAATCTTTTGGCAGATATTTTCTATCTTTTTTATTGTATTGTCGACAATTTCATCGTTATGAAGTATGCAAGTGTAAAAGCGACTTCCAGCAACACTAATGATTTCTTGATCAACTAAAGCAGCACCCATATGCTCCATAAATTCTTTACGATGTTTTATTTGGGGACCTTGCTTAGGATCAGTAATATCCAAACCAAATACACACGAAGAGTGAAAATGCACTGTCCCACCATAATTGTAGGAAAACCATGGTAAATTATACTTTTCAAATACTTCATTCAATCCAGTTGAGAGTCTAGTTGCTGCCCTGCTGGCAATTTCAGTAGCATTAGTCTCCTCTACATATTTTATTGCCCAATAGGCAGCAGCACAAGTTAAAGGATTTGCTGCTAAAGTTCCACCACAATAAGCTCTTTTAGCTCCTCCACCAACTCCAGCAGCAACAGTAGCCATAACGTCAGCTCTACCGCCTAATGCCGCCGCAGAAGGATATCCATGACCTACAATCTTTCCAAATACAGAAAGATCGGGCGTATAATCAAAATAAGCTTGACCTCCTCCCATATGTAGACGAAATGCGCACACAACTTCATCGCTAATCAAGAGTGT
>JBHLKA010000214.1:0-3608 GCA_048887145.1 Candidatus Hodarchaeota archaeon | reverse complement strand
AGAAAGAGTATAGGCATCGTTTTCCAAGAACCTTCTTTGGATATTGATATGAAAGGATGGGAAAATTTGGAACTACATGCTATCTTATACGGGATGTCGAAAAAGGATAGACACCCTAAGATACAAGAAGTTTTGAAGCTTGTGGATCTTGAAGATAGAGCGGATACTTATGTGAAAAATTATTCTGGTGGAATGAAAAGAAGATTAGAAATAGCTCGCGGATTAATTCATGAACCCAGGGTTTTATTTCTAGATGAACCTACGTTAGGATTAGATCCGCAGACAAGGAGAAAAATATGGGATAAGATAAAGGAATTAAACCAAAACTCAAAGATAACAATCTTAATTACTACTCATTATATGGATGAAGCAGATGAATTGGCTGATAGAATTTGTATAATGGATCATGGTAAAATAATTGCATTAGACACATCCGAAAATCTTAAAAAACAATTATCTGGGGATGTTATTGACATTCAATTTGAAAAAGTTGAAGATCGGATGAAATTACCCCAGGTTATAAATCAAATAAGAGAAATCCCTGGCATAAAAAACATTTCATTTGGAGATTCTAAGGGACAACATGATGAAATTCCAATGAATATGAATCTCCCTGCGAATATGCCCAATATTGATCCAGCAATGATACAAGCTAGATTACGCGAAGTAATGTCAAATCCTAAAAAAATGCTGGACGCCTGGAAGCGGTTTCCAATGGCAACTCAGATGTTCCTAAATGCTCCTTTAGAAGTAAAAAAGAGAATTGCGAATATGTTTGATGATGAACTCTTAAAAGAGGTACCTGAAAACATAAAACAAGAGATTATAAAAATAAAGAAGGGTGAATATAAGGAAGAGGAACAAGATTTTGAACCGAAATTATCAATCTCTTGTGAAAGTGGAGGGAAGCAGCTTCCTTTAATTATACAAAACATAAACAATAATAATTTAAGGATAAAAACAGTCCATATGCATGAACCTACTTTAGAAGATGTGTTTCTACATTATGTAGGAAGTGCAATACGAGAAGAGACTTCAAATCATACGAAAAATATTAAAAAATTTATTCAAATGAGGCAATTAAGGAAGTGAGAAGATATGTCTGATTTAATTTTATTGAAATCACGAATAAATTATAGTGTAATATGGATATTAGCAAAAAGAGAATTATTGGCATTCTGGAGAAGCAAATCAAGAATTATCTCATCGTTAGTTCAAGCTCTATTATTTTTATTTGTGTTTGGTGCAGGATTTTCTAACTTTTCTATTACTATTGATGGGAAAACGATTGATCCTAGAGCATTTACAGCCTCAGGTATCGCTGCTATAGTTATTTTATTTACAGGTATATTTGGTGGTATGTCAATCTTTCGTGATAAAATGTTTGGATTTATGAAAGAATTAATGGTTGCACCCATTAGTCGTAATACACTGATGTTTGGAAGAACTTTAGGAATAGCTTTACAAACTTTAATGCAAATAACAATTATGATCGGGTTAAGTATAGCCATTGGATATTTTGGGTATGATCTTAATTTAATTTGGCGTTTCATATTGATTTTACCTGTAGCTTTATTAGCAAGTATTGGGATAGTTGGGGTTGGATTAATCATTAGCTCTCGTTTGAAGGATATGCAATCCTTTGGGTTAATCCAAACTTTTATTGTAATGCCTATGTTTTGGTTGTCAGGAGCATTAATCCCTTTTCCACCCGAGCTTCAGATTGTGACGATGTTTAACCCTTTTACTTATAGTGTAGACTTATTTAGATTAGTTTTACTTGGAGTTTCTTATTTTCCAATCTGGGTTGATATTATTGTAGTAGCTAGTTTTAGTATAGCATTGATATTGCTTGGTGCACATTCATTCAATAAAATGGAAGTAAGTTAAAATTTTTTTTTTCTTAAAACTAAGGAGCAAAATTTTTTTTCTTTTTTTAATATTTTAAAATAAGGTTAATAAATTGTATAGAATATTATGCCATTCTTTAATTATAATAACAAAAAGATATTTTATCAAATAAAAAAGAACACAAATAAAAATGCTTTACTCTTTATTCATGGTTCTGGTAGTACATCAAATATATGGAAAAATCAAATGAATTTGGAAATTAATTATGATGTAATAGCTATTGATTTACCTTCTCATCATAAATCTGATGTATTTTTTGAGCTTTCTCTTGATTTATATGTAGATGTTATTAATAAATTCATTAATTCGTTTAACTATAAGAACTTAATTATATGTGGGCATTCATTAGGTGGGGCAATAGCACAAGCATATTATTTTAAACATCCAAATGAAGTTAAAGCGCTAATCCTTTGTGGAACTGGAGGAAGATTACGAGTTAGCACAGATATATTAAATTCTCTTAAAAATAATTATCAAGAATTTTTGAATTCATTAAATATGGGTTTTTATAAAACCACCCTGGATTCAATTGTTCAAGATTATAGAGAAGAGACTTCTAAGGTGGGAGCTCAAGTCACTTATCAAGATTTTAAAATTTGTGATAATTTTGATACTTTAGATAAGACTCATACTATTGGTATCCCTTGTTTAATTTTATGTGGTGTTAAGGATAATTTGACCCCTGTAAAATATTCCAAATACTTTCATGAAAAAGTGGAAAAATCTAAGTTAGTTATTATTGAAAAAGCAGGTCACATGATTATGCTTGAGAAACCAGAAGAAGTTAATCAAGCAATTAAAGATTTTTTAAGATTTGAATTTAACTGAATTTATATTATGCCAAGAAAATATACTTACGGTCCCTATCCATCAAGAAGATTAGGATTGTCCCTAGGGGTAGATATTTTACCTAAACAAAAGTTATGTACATTTAATTGTGTATATTGTGAAATTGGACTAACCGTAAATTTTGTTCCACCAGAATATAGAATTAGCTTACCACCTTCTCCTGAATTTAGGAAAGAGTTGATAGATATATTGAAATATTTTCCACATTTGAATTCTATTACCTTTGGATATAATGGAGAACCCACATTAAATGAAAATCTATTAGATTTTTATAACATCACTAAGGATGTTAGAGAAACGATGAAGTGGACGGAGGATAAGCCAAAAATAACGATCTTTACAAATTCTAGTACTATATATTCTCAAGAGATACGAAATAAATTAATGAAATTTGATGTAGTAGTAGCAAAATTAGATGCTGCAGTAAGCGCAGATTTTCAACGAACTAATCAACCTCATGCCGATGTGCCGGATATTGATGTTATAATAAACTCACTTGTAGAACTAAAGAAAATGATGAAAGAAAATAAATTAGCTATTCAGGTTTTAATTTATAATTCTTATAAAAAAGATTTCTTATCAAATAACAATGAAACCAATATAGAAAAGCTGGCTTTGGCTATAAAAACAATAAATCCAGATATTGTACAGATATATTCTATAGCTAGAATTCCATCACAATATTTTGTTTATTCTATTGATGATAATAGAAAAAAGGAGATTGTTAAAATTTTTAAAAAAATCATAAATAACGATCAAATAAAAATAGAATATTATTAAATTAAGTAATAAATTATATTTTGTTACCTTATTTTGGTGATTAAAGTGGAGAAATATATT
The DNA here is from genome assembly GCA_048887145.1 of Candidatus Hodarchaeota archaeon. Classification (GTDB taxonomy): domain Archaea; phylum Asgardarchaeota; class Lokiarchaeia; order Sigyniarchaeales; family SOKP01; genus SOKP01. The sequence goes on along the minus strand of JBHLKA010000214.1, from coordinate 8 downwards.
GTAGGAAT
>JBHLKA010000213.1:0-3620 GCA_048887145.1 Candidatus Hodarchaeota archaeon | reverse complement strand
GAAATTTTTGATCTCAAGAAAGAAATAAAAGTTTTAAGACGAGAAAGAGATCATTATAAAAAAATTGTAAAGGATAAAAATCTACTTTAAATTTATTCGTTTTAAAACATATTAAAAAGGAGATATTCACTATTAAGTGAAATTTTAAGTTTAATAATTCTTAAGTAGATTATTTAAAAAATTATTTTTTAATCAGGAGTCAATTCATCTAAGTCACTTAAATCTAAGCCTGAATCAAGAGTATCTGGAATATCAGATAAGAATTCATCTAAAATCTCTTTCAATTCATCTCCAGAACGCTTTAAAATTAATCTAATTAGTCCAATATTAATGTCTGGATCAGAAATTAAAGTTAGAACTCCTTTAGGACCACAACTGGAAGCAAATATTTTTCCTCCAGAAAATTCACTCGTAACAATCTCTAAATCTCCGAGTTCTAGATTTTTTCCTTGTTCTTCACTTGCACAGAATACTGCACTCGCAATGGCACCAATACCATCGACATCAGCAGGAAAATAACTAAATTTAGACACACTTGCTATTGTCAATCCTGTTCTATCAACTAGAATTACTTTCTTTATTCCGCTTTCGGATTTAATGATTTTACTTAAGATATTATCAAAACTTTTAGTGTCTAAGCTAATTTTTCACACCTTTTAGGTATTTTGATAATTTATATAATAATATTAAATTTTATTCTAATAAATATTTTCATACAGTAAATCGATTTAAAAATATTATGAAAAGATTGCTATAAAAAATTATGTATTTAATTTATGCTAATTAATTGTTTTTTTTGTCGTTAGAAAACTGTGAAAAGATAATAAGGGAATAATAAAAAAAAGGATTATTTAATTTTCTTCCTTATCTGAGGTATTATAACTATTGCTCCTATTAATATAAATATTGCTAAGCCGTAAAATGGAAATCCTGGAATAATTTCCTCTTCAGCTTCAGAAGTTTTGATTATGGTAACTTCTGAATAATTCTCATTTCCTAGAATATCATTCGCATAAAATCTAAGATTATATGTTCCATCCACTAAATTATTCCATACATTCTCATCAATCAGACCAGCCATTCCACAAGAGTAATTTGTCACTCCATTATCAAATGAGTACCAAATAGAATCTAAATTTCCTTCGGTTATTGTAAGATCGAAGATAGGTACTATATTAATGAACTCTTGACCATTCGTTGGTGAATTTATTGTGATATCTGGAGCTATCTTATCTTTACTTACAACAGTTTGAGAAAATCCTACATTTCCATTAGTGTCATTGGCGTAAAATTTAATAGTAACAGTACCATTTCCAACTTGCTCCCATACACCCTGACCAATTGAACCAGTATATGTATAGTTATTAGTTTTTACGATCCCATCATCTAAATAATACCAGACGGTATCTAAATAATCTTCTTCAATAGAGATGTCAACTGATGGTGCTTGAGAACCTTGTAAACTATTAGGTATTGGTGAGTTAATGGTTATTATTGGATTATAAATATCACAACCTTCTATAACGTAATCAAAATCATTCAATCTGATAGTATAGAATTCTTTTCCGTCCATCACATAAGACATCGTTTCTAAAACGCCATTTGAGGTATATGTATATATTTGATCCACATATTGGCCTGGTGAATATGCTTGTGAGACCATAAATCCATTGGTTAAATTTACAATAACTACATCATAGCCTGGGGACATTAATTGTTCAAGTATAGCTTTAAGTGCAACCACATAGTCTCCCCAATCAACGCCAATTTCAAAAAACAAAGGTGGACTCGTAAATAGATAAATATTTTCTGATGAATTTGGAAAAATGTAATTTATATCACTAAGAGGAAGACCAAGAGCTGCATATGGATCTATATCATCAACCCAAACATCACTAGCGCTTAGGAAGCTGAAATTTACCAAATTAAGAACCCTTTCAAGATAATAGTCTTCTCCAGAAACATAATCAATAGTCATATTCATTCTTTTATATTGTGAATGGTAACTTGGATATACTTTTGAACAGTTATATATCCCATATGAGTAGATTTCCCCGGGACTTATCCCCACATAAGATGGGATTGTTCCTTCAGAAAAATGAGAAATTTTAAGAACTGGTATGATTGTTGTAATTCCTGTTATGAAATCATATTCATATTGTTGAATAATAATTTCCTGTAAATATCCATCAATACTATAAATTGCTCTAGCTTGAATTGATTCTGTCATAGTGCTCATGTAAAAGCTCAATTGTGGAGGATAAAATAAGGAGGAGGGATCTGAAGTTGAATAAAATGAATAATTTAAATTGGCATAGTCAGTATACATCCTTCCGGGTTTTGGTAAAAATAAAGGAAAGATAGGATCCCAAATATGTGGTTCTGTGTAATTTAATGGCTCTTTTAGGTACCAAACAGATTTATTTAGACTTGGTGGTAATACAAATGAGTCATCTCTATAAATACAGTCCCATAATGAATAATTAGTTATCCAATGGGTTGAATTCTGTTCATTAAAAATTATTTCTATTTTAAATTTGCTGTCTGAAAAAGGATTGGAAGGTATTCCAAAAAGTTGTTCCCAGTTAGGTCCAAAAAAGGTCTGCATAATTGTATCATTTACATCTCTCACATAAAACCAATGTTCATCATTTAGTTGGGTTGACATAGATGATTGTTCTAAAAATATTGAAGTGAGTGTTTCAAGTTTGAATATTGTCTTTTCTTCATTGGATGTTTGATTATACCATCTTATTCGCATATTATCTAGTATTCCATCAGTATCATAAACTGCATAAATGTCTATATGGAGCATATTCCCACCTATAGACTTTATCTCATACCAACTCACTTGAATACCGAACGGGGCATCCCAAATTGAATATTGATGTGATAAATTTGCTCTAAGTAAGTATAATTTTGTTCGATTTGGTAAAAGCATAGGGATAATATTAGTTAAGTTATGGAGGTTATAGGTATAAGGATCTTTTTTATAGACTAAATTTTCTGAACTAGTAGAACTTGGGAAGGTATCATACCTACTAATCCAATCCCATAAGTCAAAGGATATTTCCCAATCCGTAGAATTTTCATAGATTGATGAGATATTTATCTTTATTTTATCTCCGATGAGTGGATCTGGTAAAAAACCAAAATTATCTTCCCAGTCTGAGCCGTAAAAAGATTCCAATTTATCCTTATCAATTTGAGTTACTATCCAGGGATATTCCTCAGTTGCTTTAAAATTGAGGCCAAAATTAGGCTCAACCATCTGATCAAATGTAAATTCAATGGCTTTTGACTGCATCGGTAAATCAGGTGTATATGAATTGTAATTTAGACCATCTCCATGATCTAAACCAATCACGGGAGATTGTTGAAGCACATCATAAACATCCCTATATTGAAATTTAATGGTACCTGTTTCATAGAAAATCACCTCAAAATCTCCAACAAGTTGAGCCATTTGATCGTACATACCAGAATATTCTATTACTAACCTATTTGGCGAGGTTAAAAATTGATAATAGGCATTCCCTCCTAAACTTATATCAAGGGGTGGTGAAGTCATCAATAAAGCAACAAAATCATAGTCGTAGGATTGTAGTGATGGTATTGGC
>JBHLKA010000212.1:0-3622 GCA_048887145.1 Candidatus Hodarchaeota archaeon | reverse complement strand
AAGAAATAGTTTAATGAACCCAGCACTGTAAATAAAATAAGCATGCAAATATTAAAAATTTTACGATTTAGACATAATTTTAACACTTTCCTTCTTTTTTTTTTTTAAAAGAATTTAATTTTTTGTTATATTTAATTAAATAACAATGAAGTTACCTAGATTTTTTAAAAACAAATTTATAATCATCTGTATTCAATTCTTAATCTTGAGTTTATCCTTACTTATTTTTGAATATAATTTCGATATTGCTTTTGATCCCCTAACTTCTGAAGTTCATAGACAAATTATCCAGTTTTTAGCAAATTATATTTTGTATAATAGTTGGCCTGAACTAATTTTTATCTATTTAGTTTGGATATTAGTGGGTTTAATTCCCATTTTCATTTATAGAAATTTAAGAAAAGCTTACTCAACGAACTTATTAATATTTTTTCTTCCTAATTTTTTCTTTTATGTATTTTTAAGCAGATATTCTCCCGATTATTTTAACTTAGAATTTCCTAATCTTATAATAAAATCTATTGTTTTATGCATTATAATTATTTCAATTTCAATTGGATTATCTTTTTTATTAAATAGATTATCAAGGAAAGATTTAACTATTACAAAAGAAGATTTAGATTTGATTCAAAAAGAAACTACAATTATATGTCCGACTTGTGGAACTCAATTTAAGTCGATTCCCGAATATTGTTATAAATGTAATACTAAATTAATAAAAGATAACAAGGAATAAATATAAAATGTTAAATAATAAATCTGCTTTCGATTTGTTGTTTAATCCAAAAACGGTTGTTATTTTAGAAGCAAAGGAAAAAATTTCTTTTTTTATACAAGGATTTAAAAGGCAAGGATTCAATTTAGATAATTTATATCTGATATCTTCTTCAGAGGATAAAATTCACGATATTAAATGCTACAAATCGATTAATGATATTCCAATTGATTCAGTTGATCTTTTGATTTTATCTGTAAATAGGGATCTTCTTATTGATACTTTAAATAAATTTTTAGAAAAAAAGAATGTCAATTTTATTCATATTTTTACAGCAGGTACAGCTGAATTTGATGAGAAAGGTATTCAAATCGAAAGAAAAATAAGGTTAATCTTAGATAAATACCCTAAAACCCGCGCTATTGGGCCTAATTGTATGGGGTTATATAACCCTAATGGTAAAATTGCTTATTATCCATCCTTTCCGGTTGAACCTGGAAATATTGGTTTGGTTTTTCAATCAGGTGATTTACATTCAAAAATGATAAAGTTTAGTACCACCAGATATAATTTAAGATTTTCTAAAGGAGTTAGCATCGGAAATTGTGTGGATATACAGTTTTCAGAGATACTTGAATACTATAATGAGGATGATGAAATTGATTTAATTTGTGTATATTTTGAGGGTTTTTCTATATTACATCAGAAGGAGGGAAAAAAACTCTTTCAAGTTTTAAAAAGTATGAAAAAACCAGTATTATTTATGAGAGGAGGGAAAACTAAAAGAGGTCAATCAGCAATTCTTACTCATACTGGATCTTTAGCTACTTCAAAAAATATTTGGGATGCAATTTACAAGCAAACCCCCCTTATTGAAGTTCAATCGTCTATAGATGAGTTAATTGATTATACATATTGCTTCTCAAGTTATCTAAGTCGTTTTAGAAATTTAAAAAAGAAAATTATTTATCCTAAAGGGAAACGTGCTTTAGTTATTTTATGGTCTGGTGGTTTTGGAATATTAGCTACTGATATGCTTAATGAATTGGGCCTGGAAATGCCAGTTTTTGAGGGAGAGGCTTTAGAAAAATTGAAACACATTTATCCGATAAAAATTGGTAGTTTATCAAACCCTTTCGATTTGCCTTGGATAATTCATCGAAAAGAATTTGTAGAGTTATCAAAGGCGGCTATAGGGGATAATATTGATATAGTAATAGTAGAAACAGATGCTTGGAGTGATATGGAAAGTGAGCGCTTTAAATCTTATTACAATAATCTATATAAATTAAAAGAATATGTAGAGAGTATTGATAAGATATTTGTAATTATCCTTCACCAATATCCTAGTAAATCAAGAGAAATTTTACATAATATGTTTATAAGAGACAACTTCTTAGTTTATAGCTCCATTGAAATTGCTGCTAAAGCATTTTTCAAGTTATATGAATTTGGAAAAAAATTACATAAAATATAAATTTAACAAAATTTTGAGTTCGAGAAAAATGGCGGGTGAATGGATTGCTATTCTTGCGGTGCTAACTTTTGTAGGATCCAATGTAATATTTCGAAGAACTGAAAAGGAGGCTAGTCCTACATTTATAAATTTCATTCGGACAGCTATTGGGACAATAACATTTTTCCTTTTATCATTTATTTTCAATATTTTTTTTAAAATTTTTTTATTACCTTGGGAGTTATGGATTCTGTTATTTGCGAGTTTCTTATTTGGTCAAGTTATAGGAGATACATCCTATTTTCAAGCTCAGAAAGAATTAGGTACTACCATTGCTTTGGCTATTTCAATGACCTTTCCTCTTTTTACTTTCATTCTTTCATTAATCTTCTTAAATCAACCTTTTAAAGTTAATTTATTAATATCTTTAATTTTGATAAGTACTGGAATAATTATCATCGGAAAAACTCGGACAAAATTAGAAAATAATAACGATAAAGAAGATAATGATAAAGAAGATTATAAAAGTTTATCATTAAAAATTAGAGAATTTTTCTCAAAAACATCATTTAAAGCATTAATGTTTGGTTTAGTTGCTGCCATAGGTTGGGCGATTGGTCTTGTAATGATCGATTTTGCAACAAATGAAATTGATAGATTACTTAGTAATGGATTAAGTTCCATAATAGGAAATGTAATTAGATTTCCATTTGCTCTTCTCATTTTATCTTCAATGGTGTTTTCAGAATCATATTATCAAAAAAAAGGAAAAATTGAACCAACTCAGAAAAAAAATATAAAAACTTGGGCCCTATTGATTTTTGCGGCAATATTAGGAACATCTATAGGCGCTTATCTATATACAGAAGCAGCACGTACAGCTCATGCTACAGTGATGTCATTAATAGCTAGTGCAGCTCCACTTTTTTCATTGCCCTTAACTTATTGGTTGAATAAAGAAAAAATTACAAAATTTGGATTTTTAGGCGTAATTTTAACGATTATTGGAGTCGTAATTATAATAATTACTGGAGAGCCATAAATTTTGTTAGTTAAACAATTTTATCATATAGAAATTCATTTTTATCTAAGATTTCTTTAGCCATTTCTTTAAAAATTCTTTTGATATTTAGATTTTCTTTAGAAGAAGTCGAAAAATAAGGGATATTATTATGTTTTGTTCGAAAATTTTCAATAATTAAATCATCTACCTTTTTTTTATCTTTAAATAAATCAAGTTTGCACCCCACTAACATTTTTGGTATATCTTGAGGTATAAGCTTTTGTAAATGATTGTTCCACCAATTCAATCCAAGTAAAGTATTATTAAGGTTACCTAAACTAAATACGAGGAAAATTCCATTTGCCCCATGAATGTAATAGCTAAACATCTTTTTAAATTGTTCTTGCCCCCCAAAATCCCATATACTAAAACGTAAGAATTGCTCTTC
>JBHLKA010000211.1:0-3625 GCA_048887145.1 Candidatus Hodarchaeota archaeon | reverse complement strand
TTCCAAATCTTTTTCCTATTAGAGAAGCAAGGGTATCAGAAATTATCATTAACATTATCCCTGCTATTGGGAAATAAAGCTGATCAGGGAAAAAAATGACGAAAATTGTTATTAAGCCTAAAATTGATAAACAATAATGAAATGGTCCTTGGAGATAACCTACTTCTTCTTCTGCTTCTTCTCCAATTGAATCATATAATTCTTTCAATTGTTTAATTTTAGATTTTTTTGAACTTAGTAATACCAAAACAGTAAGAGTCCCCGCAATTATAACTGGCCACCATTTCCAACTAAAGTAAGGACTTGAAAATACAGATAATCCGGCAAATAAGTGTACTGCCTTTCGAGCTTGAAATTTTGAAATTTTTTCTCTTTTTTTTAATTGAACGGGTATAAGAATTGTAGCAAATATGTAAAGATAAGTGATTAATACAATTAGTAAATCGAATAAAAAATCCATTGAAATCAAGGAGATTTTTAATTATTATTTTAATTATGCCAGAAAAAATTTTATTTTTTAAAAATAAAATCCCACTAACTATAATATTAAGTGTTACAATTATGATGAGAATAAAAACCTACCTAATAAAGGGAGAAATTAATACACTTTCTATTAAGTTTTACCAAAATAACTAATAAATAGATTTTTTTTATTCTTAATTATTTCTTTTCCTAAATAAATATTATTTTCTTTGAAATACTTTGAAAAATTATAACTTCTCGAGGAATTATTAATGGAAGAAGAGATTTCAGAGGAGGAATTAAAAAAATTACCTTTTATGAGCTTTAATCTTGATTTAGAAGAGAGAGCAGATGATTTATTACAAAGATTAAACATTGAGGAGAAATTTAGACTCTGCTCAGGGACTGAGCGGTTATTTAATATTTTGATTGGAAATTCATCGAGAGGCATAAGATTACAAGCTCAAGTTGAATATATAAGTTCAAAATAATTTTTTTACTATATCATTTGTTAGAACGAAAAGGAATAATAGAAAGAAAAAGTATGAGACCATTTTCATTATTGATTAAACCTGCCTCTGCTGACTGTAATTTAAGATGTGATTATTGTTTTTATATTGATCATCTAAATGATGTTGAATCAACACCACGTATGTCAGAAGAAGTACTTGAGCAACTAATTGCTACTTATATGGAAACTGATCAAAATGGCCATTTTATTTTTGGTTGGCAAGGTGGAGAACCGACACTTATGGGATTGCCTTTTTTTAAAAAGGTAGTTGAGCTCCAAATTAAATATGCTCCTCAAGGAGCTACCATAAGCAATGGACTTCAAACTAATGGAACTCTAATTACTAATGAATATGCAAAATTTTTTGGGGAATATAAATTCCTTCTTGGAGTTAGTTTGGATGGTCCTGCAGATTTACATGATTATTACAGAAAAACGATTGGCCAAAAAGCTACTCATGCATTAGTTATACGTGGAATTGATCGTTTAAGGAAATTTAATGTTGAATTCAATATTTTAACTTTAGTTAATAATTTGACAGTAGATAAAGGAACAGAAATATATCAGTATTTAAGAAAAAATAGTTTTTATTTTCATCAATATATCCCATGTATTGAATTTGATGATGATAATAAACCTTTACCATATTCGATAACTGGAAAAGATTGGGGTAATTTTCTTTGTGAAATTTTTGATGAATGGATTAAGGAGGATATCAATAAGGTATCTATTCGTTTATTTGATTCTATTCTAGACTTCCTAATTAATGGAAGATATAACGTTTGTCATATGGGAGAAAATTGTTGTCAATATTTTGTTATCGAATATGATGGTAGCGTATATCCTTGTGATTTTTTTGTAAGGAATGATTTATTACTTGGAAATATTTTAAATGATACTTGGGAAGATTTATTACACTCTCATAAATACCAACAATTTGGGAAACAAAAAATTTATTGGAATAAAGTTTGTAATTCTTGTCCATATCTAGATTTATGTCATGGAGATTGTCAGAAATTCCGACCTGAGGTCATTCAAGACAAACGAACTTTAAGTGTACTATGTGAAGGCTGGAAAAAGTTTTATACATATTCATTACCATATTTTAAATCAATAGCAAAAGAAATAATAGAATCAAAAACTTCAAGTAATCCGTTATTAGGGCATACAAAAAAAATTGGAAGAAACCAACCTTGTCCTTGTGGAAGTGGCAAAAAATATAAGAATTGTTGTATGCAATGAGATTTATATAAAACTTTATAATTTTATTAGAATTTGATAAAATATCAATATTTATTCTTCTAAAAAGATTATGCTAAATGTAGGTTTAATTGGATGCGGAGATATTGCTAATTTAAATGTATTAGGATATTTAGGGTCTGAAGACACCGACCTTGTTGCTGTTTGTGATACTGATATTAAAAGTGCTGGAGAAAAATTAGAACGATGGGGATTAAGGGCTATTAAAATATATAAAGATTATAAAAAGATGATTGATCATGAGGATCTAGATATTGTAGAAATTTTAACGCCTCACCACCTTCATTTTCCAATGACAGAATATTGTGCTCAAGCAGGAGTTCCAGGTATTTCAGTACAAAAACCTTTGGCACATAGTATTACAGATTGTGAGAAAATGATCCAAGTTTGTAAACGAGAAAACGTAAAACTAAAGTTATATGAGAATTTTAGGTTTTATCCCGTTTTTATATATGCAAAAGAACTTCTTGATCAAAGAATTATTGGAGAACCACTTAATTTTAGAATAAATACTATTGGAACTGGAGGTCCTGGCATCACTATTTTTTCAAGAGGTTTAAAATCGCTCATATGGAGAATGAAAGTGGAAACCTGTGGGGGTGGCCCTTTTATTTATGATGATGGAATACATAAATTTTCAATGGCACTTTGGTTAATGGGAGAACAACGTGTAGAGAAAGTTTATAGTTGGATAAATTACTTTACAGGAGTTGCTGATGCTCCAAGTTATATTTTTTGGAAATATCCTAGTAAAAATTCAGATAAGCCTCCAAAATATGGCTCAATGCAGTTCACTTTAGCTCCAAATTTGTATTATCCTAGTAATTATTATGATTGCGACGAATATATTGAAATTTCGGGAACTAAAGGTATAATGTGGTTGAATCAGTGCACTTCAGGAGGAAATTTTATCTCTAAAAGTCCACAGTTTCCACCTGTGGTTGTATATGTGGATGGTGAGGTGAAATCATTTGGAGAAAATTTACCAAGAGACTGGAGATATTCATTTATTAATTCTACTGAGCATTTTATTAACGTCATGAAAAGTGGCGGAAAACCCATTTATACAGGAGAAGAAGGGAAAAATCTATGTATTTTTGCTAAAATGCCCTACATTTCTCAACAACAAAATCGTCCAATTTATTGGGAGGAGATCACTGTAGAAAATGAGCAAAATGGGGAATGCGTTGTAGAAAAACTCGAAAATCAGGATGTTAGAGGTTTAACAAAATTTGGTAGAAAGAAAAAAAGAGATTTACGTAAAGGTATTAGCGACGGATTGAAGCATCAACAATTCAAATTCCAATATGAATATGAGGAATAATTTAAAGAAATTAAAGAGTATTACATATCATCAAGTATAATTTCTTTTCCCAATTCTGTTGAATTGAT
>JBHLKA010000210.1:0-3629 GCA_048887145.1 Candidatus Hodarchaeota archaeon | reverse complement strand
ATTTCTGGAAAAGTTTTACCACTTATTTTAAAATTTTTTATAGCCCTTTGAGTATTAATACCCCAAAAAACATCATTAGGAACTTCTATTTCGCCCAATACATCTTTTTCTATACGATAATCCAAGATTTTCTCAACACTCATATAATTATTAATAAGGTAATAAGGATCAAAACTATAAAAAAAGTGTATATTAATAGGCTATAAATTCAATTTTATTATCATTTATTTATTAGTAATTCCTAGTTTAGAGATCTTAAACCTTAAAAATGAAAATCAATTACGATAATTGCTTAATTTTATTAACTGAATTCTGAAGAATATTTAATATTTTATAATGCGAACATAGAAATCTCTAAATTTTTCTTATAACCTAGTTAAAATAAATATAAAATTAGAAGTGAAAATATTGACAGAATTAGCAGAAAAAGAACAAAAAAGTGAGATTAAGGAGACAGAAGAAGAACCTAAAACAAGATATATTATTCCAGAGTTGTGCATGTATGATAATGAAGATAGTACTGGTTATATAATTGAAGTAATATTGCCTGGTGTAGAAAAAGACACAATTAAGCTAAAAATGAATAAGGATAATTTAATTATTTATGGTGAAGCTGATACATTAAAGTATGGTGGTCTTTTTCAATTATGTTGTCCAGTGGATCCGGATAAAGCTAAATCAACCTATAAGAATGGATTGTTAAAAATTGAGGTTCCTTATTTAGATTTATTGAAAGATACTGTTGAAATTGAAATAAAATAAACTTTTTTTCCTTTTTTTTAATTTATTTAAGATATATCTCCTATATAACTGAGTTAATAAGAAAATGGATTATATAGGTTTTAATTTCCTAATCTTTAATGACTCAAGAATGAATATTATCATTCCTAAAATCAAAAAAGTTAATAAAAATAAACTAATGGGGTCGGTTACAAATTCATTTCCACGAATTATTGCAAGGATAAAATATACAATGAAACCCAACACATAGATGATTAAATATAAAGAAATTCGAGGAACTACTCGATTACCAATGCGCATAAAGAACTTTAATACTCCAATTTTAATTTCTTCATTTAATGAATATTTTCCTTCTTCAGAGTTTTTCGATATAACTCCAGCTTCCAGTAATTTAGTTATTTGATAAGAAACTGTTCCAGGAGAGGATAAATTCAATGCTTTCTGAATCTCCCTAACACCAGCATGATCATGAGTAAAGATATACCAATAAATTTGAAGCGTTTTGCCTTGTAATAAATCTTCAAGTATTTCTGTTTTAATTTCTTCTTTAGGTCTAGTAGGTTTATAAATAATTGCGTCAATTTCAGATTTCTGTAATATATTAATCCCCAAGATCATAAAACCATAAACAATAAAGACGATTATTGAGAAATACAAATAAAATATTATGTTTGCTTGACTAATTACTCCTTGGAAATACATTATTAAAAATATAATCGTTATTACACCATGCAAAATAGTAAGATAATGTAAAATTTTTTTGAGAAAATAACTGATAATTTTTTTCGAATGAGGTTTTCGAGATTTAGATTCGGTTGAACTTTCATCATTATATTCTGCTTTTTTAAACTCCATTGTAATCCTTTTCCTCCTTAATATTTTTTATCCATTTTCAATTTTTAAACATTATTAAATTCTTTTATATAATGCAAATTGCTGTTAATAGCTGTTCAAAAGTTTGAACACGCCAATGTTTTTAAATTGAAGAAGAATCTATATTTGTGGAGAATAAATTAGAAAACTTATAAAAAAAGTTTATTTCCAAATGAGTACGACTGAATTATCAAAAGAAGTTAGAGGAAATGATGAATTAATAAAGATAAAGAATAAACAGCTTTTCAGTGTTATTGCTATGTTTATTATTATCTCTTTATGTTTTGTATTGAGTAAGAAATTCATATACGGGAAGGCTACAATTGGGTATACTCCGTTATCTGGTACAGGATATTACATAGTATTTGATGATTCATCTGTATATGATATAGCGAATCCCGATGATTACTCTGCCTATATGCAAGATGGTTTAGAAGTTAATGCTATTGGAGTATTTCGTGCAACTAAAGGATTTGCACCAAGTATATATTTACTTTACGTTATAGAACCTAATAAATTCCCTCCTATTTCCTTGATATTGTTAAAATGGGCCGTTATATTCTTAATTTGTTTAATTGGTGTTTTTGCAATTATATATTTACTCTATAAAGTGTTGATGATTAAAGATAAAAGAATTTATCTAAAAAATTCCATTGGTTTCAAAGTTTCAAAAGTTTGAATAGAAAAAAATTAACAATTTCACTTTTCTTATTACCATTTAATTATTATAAGTTTGTTGATAAAATCTGAAATTTTATGTAGTGGATAGTATTATAATAAGTTAATTATATTTGATATAATGAACTTTATATGTTTGATAATGAAGAGTATGAACGTTGGCTAAGAGAAGCAGAAAATACCTTGAGATCTGCTGAATCGGATAAAAATAATGGATTTTATAATTGGTGTTGCTTTAAATGTCAGCAAGCCGCAGAATTTGCTTTGAAAGGCTTGCTATATGGTTTTGGATTAACCCCTTTTGGACATTCTTTGACGAAGTTAATAAAAAATCTTGAAGATCAAAATATAAGCATTTCAGATATCTCAACAACTTCTAGAAAGCTAGATTTACATTATATTCCATCTCGATACCCGAATGCTCATCCTTCAGGTTCACCATTTGAATATCATGATGAAAATATCGCTGAAGAAGCTTTAAAATTTGCTAAAAAGATAATTCAATTTGTAAAGGACCATAAAAAATGAAAAATTCTGGAAAAAATATTTATCAGATTTCACTAAAAAATCTTATTAGCTACTTAAAGCCTGAATGTATTATTTTATACGGTTCATTCGCTAGGGGTGATTATAATGAAAGAAGTGATGTAGATATAGTCGTGATTTCAACTAATCTCCCTCTGAATTTTTATGAACGGATGCAAAAGCTCTATGAATTGATTGATATTAACGAAGCGATTGATATTCTTGGTTATACTCCTAATGAGTTCAAACAAATGCTTGAAAAAAGACATTGTACAAGTTTATTTGCGATGGATGAGGGCATACCCTTATACGGAAAGAAATTCTTCAATAAATTAAAGAAGATATATAATCAAATTATTGAAAAGTATAAATTAATTAAAAAATCATCAGCCTGGGTCCCTGAACTTCTTGATATAGTTAATCCCGATAATTAATTTGAATATATTGGAAAAATAGTAATCTTAGGAAAAAAATTTTCGATTGAAAGATGAATTTTAGATATTCCAAAATCATAGATTTAATTCTTTTAAGGCTTCATCTACATCATAATTTTTATGTACAATCAGAAATAAAGCTTTTACAAATTCTGTAGGATCGTCTGCTTGGAAAACATTTCTTCCATATGCAACGCCAGCTCCCCCCACATCTATTGATTGTTTAGTTATCTCAAGAATTTCTCTGATTCCTGCCTTTTCTCCTCCTGCGATTATCACAGGCGCCATACATCCATCAACTACTTCTTTAAAAGAATCAGGGTCTCCAGTCCAATTTGTCTTGACAATATCCGCGCCTAACTCAGCAGCAACCCTAGC
>JBHLKA010000209.1:0-3709 GCA_048887145.1 Candidatus Hodarchaeota archaeon | reverse complement strand
AGGAAACCTGAATATTTCAGATATATTTAAATAAAAAATCAATGAATTTTTTCTAAAAGTTAGGGAAAAATAGTCTAATAGAATAATGATAGAAGAATGATCAGCTAAAGTGAATTATTTACTTGATTTTAATTCTTTTAATAACTTTTCCAAAATTTCAATTACTTTTTCTTTATAAGTGAGTTGTTCAGGATAATTATAGCTAAAAGTTCTCCAATGTGGTCGTTTGTGCCCCACCTTAAACTTAAGGCCATTCATGTCTACTTTATAAGAATTACTATCAAGTTTTGTGGCTATTTGGTCAGCAACAATATACCAATGAAATTTTGTATCGATCTGAGCTCCAACATTTTGAGGAGCTGGATTTACTCGCGTTTTTATGCTTTGAAATTCAAATTTCCATCTATTAGGAGCTTCTTTTATTTCAGTCCATTTACCATTACTAAAATTCCACTGGTTAGATCCTCCAACTTTCATACCAGTATAAATTTTATCTCTAAATTTTTTTAAATGGTCATACATGATTTTTGTCAATAATATTATGATTATTACTAAATTAGGAAATCCTATTATATATAATTTCTCTGCTTCACATTAAACAACTTTTTGCTCGCTTTTAATAACAGCTAGACTAAATGTATTAAGAATTAAAAAAATTTTAGAAAAGATTTAGATCAGCATTTAAATTGATAAAAGTAATATAAGATCTATAAAGACAAAAATAGCATTTGGAAATTTAATAACTATGACCTGGGATTATTTCGAGGAATTGTTGAAAAGACCCTCCATTTTTCTAGATGAGAGCAAGCTTGATATCAATTTTGTACCCGAAAAACTCGTGAGTCGGGAGAAAGAGCTTTCTTTACTTTCTCAATTGTTTTTACCATTAATTACCAATCCAAACGCAATATCACGGAAAATATTAATCACAGGTAAAACAGGAGTAGGAAAAACGGCAACTGTTAAACTATTTGGAGATGTGTTGATTAAAACGGCAAAAAAGCGAGAGATAGCTATTAATTATGTACATATTAACTGCAGAAAGGAAAAAACCAGCTATAAAGTTCTAATTCGAATTATACGCGCTTTAAATGAAAATTTCCCTAAAAGAGGATATTCGCCTCAAGATTTATTAGAAATTCTCATGGATTTTCTTAACGATAAAAATCTACATCTATTAATTGTCTTAGACGAATTTAGCTATTTGATTAATAAAAATGGAGAGTTAATATATTCACTTACAAGAATAGATGATGAAAATTTATATAAACCTCAAAGAATTTCAATTATTGGAATTGTTAGAAATCCATCTTGCTTAAATAATTTAGATGTTGCTACATTAAGTACACTTCAGAGAAATATGATCCATTTTGAAAACTATACTAAGGAACAAATTTATGATATATTGAAATACAGAGCAGAAATAAGCATTGAAAAAGAAGCATTTAACGATGAGATTATTGAGATGATATCAGATTTAGTTTCAGAAAATGGAGATATCCGTTATGGTTTAAATTTATTATGGAAATCAGGAAAAATAGCGGAGAGTAAAAATTTGAAATGTATCACTCTTGAATGTGTTCGGCTTGCTAACCAAGCTATTGTTCCTTTTACAACCCTAGATACCTTACAATTCATGTCTTCTCAGAAACTAATTTTTTTACTAGCTATTATAAAAAGTTTAAAAACTAAGCAAAAATCTGAAATATCTATTCCAGAAATTCTAGAAATCTATAAAACCTTATGCGAAGCTCAAGGATTAAGTCCAAGATCTTATTCAAAAATATGGAATTTCCTTCAAGAATTTAAAAAAGAAAGTATAATTTCTATGAATATTCAATCAGAATCAATTAAGGGAAGAAAAGTATCTATCACAATTCAGAATATTGATATAAACACACTTAATACCCTTGTTAATGAAATCCTAAATTCTAAGGGCATTTCCTTTAATTCATGAAAAAAAATTTTGAAAGAGGAGTTAATATTTGGTTATCATAAATGACAAAACCTATAAAATTGAAGATTTATTAGGATCAAAAGCTAGAGTTAATATTTTGAAAGTTTTGGCTTTACATGGAGAATTAACTATTTCTCTAATTATTAAAAAAACTAAATTAAACTATTCTAATGTAATAAAACATCTAAATTACCTAAGAAACATTAATTTCATTCAAGAGAAAAAATTTGGACGCATTAAAATATATAGATATAGAATAGAAGATAAAAAAGCAAGCAGTTTTAAGGAATTCCTAAAGATATACGAAGCAGATTAACTAAGTTGTAGTATGCTAATGTGATTAGTATACCTTTATTTATAAAGATAAATAAAAATAAGGAAGAAAAATCGTGTTTTTTCGAGGTAGCCAAATCCAACCGTTTGAAGTGGAGGTTCTTCAAACCATTGAGAACCAGATAGGGATGCAATTTAAATTAGTTATCGTTGATGATATTGAATATGATGCGTATAAGGGAATATCCACCCAAAAAGAGTATATGGGATTTTCGGTTCAAAATGACAGAGTGACGAAGATTGCCTTATTCGATTGCGACCTAAAGGTTCTTCCTGACTCCATTGGAAATCTCTCTTCGCTCAAAGAGTTATGGTTAAATGATAACCAGTTAACAAGTCTACCGGAGTCTATAGGCAAGCTTTCCTCTCTTAAAGAGCTGAGGTTAAGACATAACCAATTAACGAGTGTTCCAGAGTCTATAGGCAAGCTTTCCTCGCTCGAAGTGCTAATATTAGGGAATAATCATATTAATATTTTCCCAAAATCCATGAGAAACTTGAACACGCTAAAAGAATTACATTTACAAAATAATGGTTTGTCAAAACTCCCTGAACCAATTACTAAGCTCTCTTCTCTCAAGGAATTATGGTTAAATGTTAACTCTTTATCGTCCCTCCCTGAAGCTATTGGTAATTTTATATCGCTGCAAAAATTGGTATTAGATAATAATATATTGTCATCTCTTCCAGAGTCGATTACTAAGCTTCCATCACTCCAGGAATTACACTTAAGTAGCAATAAACTGACAGCTCTCTCCGAATTGATTGGACAATTATCCTCATTGGAACTATTAGATTTAACTAGTAATCAGATCAAGACTTTGCCCGACTCGATCGGTCAATTATCTTCATTAGTAAAACTGAATTTGGATAGTAATCAGATAAGGAGGCTCCCTAAGACGATTGGAAATCTCTCCTCTTTAAAGTCTCTACATTTACAGAGTAATCAATTGTCAGCCATCCCAAAGTCAATAGGCAACCTCTCCTCGCTTGAAGAGCTATGGCTAGCTGCTAACAAAATAAAAATCATCCCCGAATCCATAGGCAAACTTGCCTCACTAAAGTGGTTAGCTTTACAGAGTAACAGATTGACTACTCTCCCTGAGTCTGTAGGGCAGCTCTTATCATTAGAGGACTTAAATTTAGCCGGCAATCAGATTAGGACACTCCCTGAGGCAATTGGGAACCTTACATCACTAAGATATTTATATTTACAGAGTAATCAATTGTCAGCCATCCCGGAATCAATAGGCAACCTCTCCTCGCTTCGTGAAATTCAATTACATAATAATTATTATAGAATAAAAAATCTCCGGAGGATAAAGAGAATGTTGGAAGATCGAGGAGTGGAAATTTATGATTAAGAAAGTATGACTTATTAAGTATAAATAAGAACTTATCCTATCTTTATAATAACGA
>JBHLKA010000208.1:0-3715 GCA_048887145.1 Candidatus Hodarchaeota archaeon | reverse complement strand
TTGCGACCATAACGATCTCCCAGTTCACCGAATAATATAGCACCAGGAACCGTAAATACAAATTGAAGGGAAATCACTAAACCTATAGCGGCATCTCCAACTCCAAAGAAGGCTTTAAGTTCGCCAGCTAAAAGACTTATCAAGACTAGTGAATATCCATCATGCATCCATGCGATAAAAGCTGCTAAAAGGATAACAAATGTCGTAAATTTCGAAACTTTTTCAATTTTACTCAAAATAAATCCCTTTTGGTCAGAAATTTTATTTTAAATAGACATATATTGTTTAATCTTGTATATAAAATTATAAAAAATGAAATTAAGTAATAAAATAAAAAGTTAAAGCAGTAGTTCCTAAAATGACCATTACAATTCCCATTACTCTTCCCATTGTTTTAGCAGATAAACGCTGAATATATATCGAAGTTAAAAATCCTGTCATAGCTGAACCACATGCTAGGAAAAGCGTGATCTCTAGATCGAAATAATTAGTACCTTTTATTAGAGCACCAAAAACCTGATATAGTGTAAAAGTTAGTATGCTTACAATAATACTCAATATGAGGGCTGTACCAATACTTTTTTTGATTGGATACCCAAAAAGTATTATTAGTGCTAAAACAATTATCATTCCAGAATTAGCGCCAAACATTCCAGAATTGATGCCCAAGAAAAAACCAAAAACAACAGCAATTATATAAAATAATTTTGAACCATAAGGAATAACCTCTTGTATTTCATTATTTTTAACAATCTCTTCATCATTATTCTTTCGATCTATATCAATTTTAGTTGGTTCTAGGTTATCACTGTTCAGAAATCTATTATAAATATTTCTAAGGATGATTTTTAACCGCTCTGTAGATGTGTATCCACTTTTAATGAATACTAAACCTAAGCATATTATGAATGCGGGTATAAACCATCCATATATACTTTCCAATGGAGTTATCATTAAAACATAAACTCCTATACATGCAAAAATAAGTGCTATTATAATTACTATTAATGTATTAACCTGAAGTTTGTACTCTCCCTTTCTAATATATCCTATACTCACTGCTACAGCAGCTATTAGATCATTTAATAAATTTACAGAAATTGCTAAAAACGGATTTCCAGTTAACATGAGAATTATAGGCATAACAAGTCCTTGTCCTGTTTGACCCATAAAGCTCATACCAATGCCAACCAGAGCACCAATAGATATTAAAATAAGAATTTCATAAACTTCTAAATTCATTGTTAATTAATCCATTTTTAGAAATTTAAATCTTTATTCAATTTGTTTTTAAAAATTTCCTTGATATAAATGAAAGAAAAAAATGAAGAAATCGCTGATCGTTGCCCTTTAAGGCCTAGATATCATTTTATTGCTCCAGCATATTGGATGAATGATCCGAATGGTTTGATTTACTATAAAGGAGAGTATCATATATTTTATCAACATAATCCATATGGTGAAAACTGGGGAAATATTCATTGGGGTCATGCAAAGAGTAAAGATTTAGTGTATTGGGAACACTTACCAATAGCGTTAATCCCATCTAAGGAAAGAGGAGAGATTCATTGCTTTTCTGGTAATTCTATATTAGTTAATGGTATTCCTCATATTATGTATACCAGCATTGGAATAAATAAACCCCCATCCACTGGAGCAGAACAATGGATTGCAATAAGTTCAGATGACCTAATTACTTGGAAGAAGTCTGAAAGAAATCCAATTATGATAAATGAGATTCATGGTGATTTAGATATTAGAGATTGGAGAGATCCTTATCTCTGGATTGATGATGGAATATATTATGCAATTCTAGGGGGCCATATTCGTAAACCTCGTAAACCGTTGGTATTGCTATATAAATCAGAAGATTTCTATAATTGGGAGTTTTTACATCCGTTATTAATTGGCAATAAAAGTTTGGGAAAAAATTGGGAGTGTCCTAATTTTTTTAAATTAAATGACAAATACATTTTAATCGTATCCCCTCACAGAAAAGTAATTTATTCTGTTGGTAATTATCAAAATTATCAATTTTTCCCTGAAAATTGGTATATTTTAGATTATGGCTCCCTATTTTATGCGCCTAACACTATGAAGGATTCACATGGTAGAATTATAATGTGGGGTTGGATCCAAGCTAAAGGAACAAAGGGGTGGAATGGATGCTTAACTTTACCACGGATTTTGACTCTTGGTAAAGATAATAAATTAAGATTTGAGGTGGTTCCTGAGTTAAAGAAACTTCGCGGTAAATATTACCAAATTGAGAATAAAATTATTACAAAGAATGATGGATTAAGCTCAAGTTGGTTAACAAAACTTACTTTAGAAATAAAGTTGGAAATAAAAGTGAATATGCTTACTAAATTCTTAATTAGTATATATGAAGATAATTCAATTGAATTAGAAGAAATATTAAGTTATGATTGTAACAATAATGAAATTAGGGTAGGGAAGGAACAAGCCCTATTTTATTTGAAAAATGATGAAAATACTCTACAATTTCATATATTTATCGATAAATCTATTATGGAAGTTTGTGTTAATAATGAGATGTATATTTCAACTCAGATTTCCTCAATTTTTGATAAACCCTTCCAATTAGAATTAAAATCTTTATCTGGATATGTAAAAATAATCAATTTAGAGATATGGGAATTAAAATCTATTTGGTAAAGAAACGATTTTAGGTTCCCGCTATTCTTTTTGGGTATTTTGTTTGAGCCCTTAAATTTTCTTGTAATAATTTACTCACCAACTCAAATCTCTTTTCTTTGAAAGTTTTATCATCCCATAAATTATTCATTTCATGAGGATCATTAATTCGGTCATAAATATCTCCAAAATTGGTTAAGCTTTCATAAACAGTTAGTTTATATTCTTCAGTAATAAGATGCCTTAATCTAGATTTTAAAGGACCTACTTCCTCATCATTCTCAATAAAAATACAATTTCTAACTTCCATGGTTGGATCCTTTAAAATCGGTGATATATCATAACCCTGCATATCTGGTGGATGATGTCGTTCGGGAATATTTAAAAGATTTAAAATAGTTTTTGGATAATCAATTGAACTTACTAAAGCATTAGACACACCTGATTTTGTTATGTCTGGTACTTTCCATATTAATGGAAGTTGTAGAACTCCATTATATGGACAAGGCCCTTTAAATAGTAAGCCATGTTCACCCATTAAATCTCCATGATCGCTCATGAAAACAATAATCGTATCATCTGAATAACCTAACTTTTCTAGAGCAGCAACAATTTGACCTACACTATAATCTACATATGATATCGCTGCATATGTTAATGCAGTAATTTTTCGTACTTCTTCCTCTGTAGATTCGCGTAAAAATGCTTTTTTAAAGGGCGGATTCTTTAAATGATATCCCAAGAATTTATGGGTGTATAAATTTTTAATATCCCTAAAATTTGGAGGAAGTATAATATCCTCTGATTTATATATTTCTTGATAACGTTCTGGCGGGTATAATGGATAATGTGGATCTGGAAAGGAACAATGCAAATAAAAGGGCATATTGCCATAATCTCCATTTGCATACCTCTCCAGAAATGCAATCGCACGTTCTTTTACATACGTAGTATTATATAAATCTTCAGGAATCTCATCGCAAAATAAACTAAAAAGATTATCATAATTTTGAACCCTTTTTTTCATTTCTTCAGCGTGCTTTGGTGATTTCTCCTC
>JBHLKA010000207.1:0-3761 GCA_048887145.1 Candidatus Hodarchaeota archaeon | reverse complement strand
TGAGGTATTTTTAATAATGTTCTTATATCATCTGGAATTGAAGTCTCTGAAAACCATAAATCAAGCGTATCCCAATCCTCTAATTTATGAAGAATAGTTTCAGTTAGTTCTTTATATTCAGGAAAAACATTGAAATTCTTTATATGGGTAAAGTTATTGATGAGCTTTCCTCTAGCTTCTATCTCATCGTCCGGCGATGGCTCACCTTCAGTTAAAAACTGAAAAATTTCTTTAATCTCATTAAGTACTGAAATAAACTTTCCTTCCTCAGTCATAAAGAATATTATAATATTTTATTTGTGGAATCTACCTATTAATTGTTCTTTCTTAATTATTAAAAAACTTTTCATAAATTTATTTTTTTGTAATATAAAGGAAGATTTATTTAGATCCTTATTAATAACGAGTTTAATTTAACATAAAATTGTTGAGTTTAAAGAAAACAAAGAAAATGATTCCAGAAAAGGATGATTATATTACAATATTAAATCTCTTAACTTAAAAATAAAGTGTAAATCATCGTATATCCCATTATTAGTAAGAAGTGAATCGTTGCGAAAAGGGCGCCATTTTTTAGTAAGCGTTTGTAATTCAAATTCACCACTTTATATTTTTTTGCCAATGACAGGGTGAGAAGATCACATGCAGAACCTTGAGGTAAAAAATTACCTGCCATATTAACACCACTTATGAAAGCAATAATGATCGGATTAGGAAAGAAACCTTCTCCTATGATTGCCGAAAAAATCGGGAGAAGGATGATAGTAACGGGCGTTCCAGCAAGAAATGCGGAAAAAAGAGAAGAAAGGCTTAATGTTATCAATACAGCGAGGTAAATGTTATCATTTACCAAGTTTACCAGACCTGTGGAGATCAACTCTGAAAATCCTAAATGTGATAGAGAATTCGAAAGAATAAACAAGATCGCAAAAATTATAATGATTCTCCATGAGATTTCGTTTTTAAGATCCGAAAATTTAGTTTTTTTAGAGTGAATAAGAAGAAGAATGGCTGCAGATATGATCGCAACAAGAGCAGGTTCAAATCCTATGATCATAAACCCAAAAGTGGCAAGAATAATGATAATTGTTATTACAAAATATTTCTTACTCAAGATCACAATTTCCGGCTCGATTATTGATAACAATATTTTCTTGTTCTTTTCAGTTGGTTTTTCTTCTTTTTTTAATATGAACCGGTCTATCAAGAAAATAGTAGATAATAACGTGATTATAAACAAAATACCCATATTGGCAAGGTACTCACCAAAACCCCAACCAAATTCCCTCCCAATAATCAAATTTTTTAAACTGGAGACAGGTGTTAGTATTGCACCGATGTTTATAGTAATTGTCATGCCCATCATATAGGTACCTGCAGGTATATCTAAAATTCGGCATGTCCTGTAGATTAATGGAATCAATATCAATGAGAGGGTTAAATCTTCTATAAAGGCAACAATAATGCCAGTAAACAAACAGATCATATAAAAAAATAACCTATTATTCCCTTTCGTAATAAAGATCAATTTAATCGCAATATATTCCAAAACACGATTATAAGTGGCAAAATAGATGATTATCTGCATAGCAAATATGAAGATCAATGTGTTAAAATCGATGAATCCAAGAATTTCTTCCTCTGTAATATTAGTAAGTGTGAGCATTGAAACTACTGCGATGGTTCCTATAATTAATGCAATAGGAAAGTAATCAATCTTGGATTGCGAAAAAAATGCCATCAAAATCGCAAATAAAACCAATATTAATATTACTATATTTAAGCTCATTAAATGAAAAGAAATGGTTTCTATTTTAAAAAGTATCACTTACATTAGGAAATTGAAGCACTTTAAGGATTTTTACTTTCCATTATTATTCGTTAATATTCCATAATGTTTCAAATTCTTCCATTAACAAATTATAAAGATATGAATTTCTTCCAGCTTTCCATAATGGAATATAACCCCCCTTTTGAGAATAAAGGTGTGGCATGTATAATGTAAATTGATCGTTAAAGATGGCAGTACATTTAATGGTTCCCTTTAAAACCCGTCTAACTTCGATGTTTTCGGACTTTTCTGCTATTTCTGAAAATGTGTTATAATTGAATTTAATATCATTTCTTACTTTTTCAATAGTAATTCCTGTTTTTTCATATATCATTTGATCTAATGCAGAATTTTCCTCATGCATCATTAAAATCTTTATATCTAGTCCATCTTGAGATTTATTAAGCATGTGTTTCTCAAAATCCTTACCACGCCTCCACGCATCCAAATTGATACCCATTAGATAAAATTTTTCTTTAGTATTTTTATAGATATCACTCCAAACATCATGACTTCCGTAATTTTGCGTTTGTCCAAGAAAGTCAAGAGTAATATCTTTTTCATCGAGGGGTTTAAAGCCTGGAATACTTGATTCCACCTTATAGTCACTTTCTTCCAATTTTCTAATAATTTCAATAATTCGATTAATATAGGTTCTCTCTACATATGATCTAGCGCTTAAATCATAAAATACGCTCCTTTCGTCTTGAATGTCAAAAGGAAGTCTATTCCCCTCTTCAATTAAGATAATTACTGGTCGAACCGCACATTGAGCAATAGCAAGCTCATAAAATACATTTGGATTTTCAAATGAAAGAACCACAATACATAAATCATATGTTTGTATAGCATTATAAATTTGAGTAGATATTTTTCCTGTTTCATGTATTTTATCTGAACGTATTGCTTCTATATCAAATGGTTTTAATGCAGGCTCTATAATAAAATCGAAAACATCATCGGCATGCTGCCTCACTTTTGAACCCTCTTCTCCTATTGGACTAATTACAAAACATTTTTTCATTTTTTCCTCCCTCTATTAATATTAAATTATAATCATAACTTAAATTATAAAATAAATGAAGAGATTGTTTTATTTAAGACTTACTTACTAATTCTAAAACGAATCTTTTTTCGAATTTTAAAGGAGTAATGGTTCTGAAGCTATATGAAATGAACCAGTTAATCTATTTTATATAGGTTTTAGGAAAATTTTTTTCTAAATTTTGTTAGTATAATTGTCAAACCAAAGGTTAAAAATATAATGAGCCTTGAACTTTTCAATATTAAAATTTGTTTCAATAATCATTAAATTCCTTAATGAAGGATTCCATTTCTTATAAATTAAAATTTAAATTAAAATTTTTAAAGGTTAATCCCATAAATTAGATTCTGTTAATCTCCATAGCCCATATGGGTTATGAAGGAACCAATAGACTCCTTTATTACAATTATCGTAGAGGTGGCATTTCTCATAAGTATATCTGTATATATTAGGTGAATTTTCGTCGATTCGGAATTTAGCACCAGAAAAAAGGACAGGTTTATATTTTACTAAATAATACGCAAAAGCTTTAGCTAAGTAATTTGCTTGGTCATAATCGAGGTATCCTGGAACAACAACATCAGGATATCCCAAATTATGCATTCCACACGTAAAATAAATATCTTTTTTATCATTTTTGATGGTTACTACGAAGGCAAAGATCAAATCCATTAATCTATTATTTTCTATGAATTTTTGCCAAGTTTCTTTGCCATGTGTTATTCCAGCAGTTACAATCCCAATCTCATATCCACCGATATTAAGGATGCAATTACCAGCTAACATTATTTTTTTAGCGTTTTCTATTGATCCTCCTTTACTCATGAGATATAGGGTTGATTTTTGTTGATCATTACTATTATCTTCATCCTTTTTCACTAGATT
>JBHLKA010000206.1:0-3777 GCA_048887145.1 Candidatus Hodarchaeota archaeon | reverse complement strand
TTAAATCTATCTGAAGGATCAAATGCCTGTTTTTCTTTCATAAATCCTAATAATCCATTATAGATTAGTTTTTTTTTCGAAATTTTTGGTGTGAGCCCATAGAAAATGAGACAATCTTCACTTTTGGTTATTTCCATACTGAAAATCCTTTATTTTATTTAATCTTAGGTAGATTTATTTATTTAATTTACGTTTAAGAATACTATCATTTAATTGAAAGAAAAAAAAAATATTATTATTAACTTATTCCTCGCCCCGAATTAATTTAACCACAAAAATTATAAGAAATATGGCTCCGATTGTAACGCATATAATCGGAATTACCTCAGTAACGATCCCTATTACAAATTTTTCTGGTGTATTAATAGCATCTACAAAATCCTGCCAACTTAAAATATTTGGAAAATACCAACCTAATAACGGAGGTAATAGAAACATTGTAATTACAAATATAACAACCAGAATTATTCCAATTATAAATGCTGTCCATTTTTTCATAGAATTTCACTCTTTTTTTTAATAATTTCAGTAAAAAAAAATAAGAAAATAATAGATTTAAGGATATCCTTTTTAAGATGACCTCGTTTGATATTTTTCATACTAATCTACCTTCCTGTCATATAATTTTACACCAATAATATATAATATAAAGGTGATAATTGCAATTACCAGAAGGTCCCACCATATAAATATATCCGTTAAAGTACCTCCATAGAAAATACGGTATATGCCTGCAGAAACATAATAACTTGGTATGGCATATCCTATTACTTTTGTTGCTTCACCCATGTATATGAATGACCCAAACAGCTGTTGTAAAAATTAGATATTCAGATTCTGTTCTCCTATAAAAAAGCTTCGATGAGAAACTGAAGAATGTTGAATTCCCTCATAAATATATTGAATAGACTCATTATCGTGTTGCATTCCCATTATATATAGCATAGGTAGGTAATGTTCATTAGTCTGAAATCCCCGTTTGCTTAATTGTATTTGTTCATAGTTGATTAAAACATTTATATCGTGTGAATCTAATGCCTGTTTCTGAATGGAGTCCAACTCAATAGCCCATTCGAATGGTTCAGCATCAATATCCCAATTGAATTCCCTAAAAGTATGGATAAGATTGCCACTGCCAATTAAAAGGAGATTATTCTCTCGTAAACTTGCTAGTTTTTTTCCAAGTTCAAAATGATATTGAGGGCTATATCGGATATCCAAGCTTAACTCAATAACGGGAATTTCACCTGAAGGAATCAAATTTTTTAATACAATCGTCGCTGCATGGTCTATTCCCCAAGCATTTGTAGTTTTCAATGTATTTGGAAAAGATTGTGTAATTTCTTGAGCAATTTTCGAGGATCCTTTTGCGGGATACTCGTATTCATAAAAATGTTTAGGGAAGCCATAATAATCGTAAACCATCTGGGGATTATCATCACCAGTCAGGAATGTACCATGAGTTAACCAATGTGCAGATATTAAAATTATAGCTTTTGGTTTATAATGATAAAATAATTTTGTACCAAAATCTTTTAATGATTTAGTAAAATCATTTTTATTAAATAAGTTGTAAGGACTTCCGTGACCTATAAAGAGAGCTGGTAATCGTGTCATATGATTAAATTGGTTTGAAATTATTTGAATTTACCTTCTTAAAATAATAAGCATCTCCTATGTTTCATATTTTAATTATAATTGTTTTTGTTAATTTTAATAAAGACTGGAGCTCTAATTAAGTTCTATAATTATTACTAAATTAACCTTTTTATGTTCTGTTTTGACATACCTATGAGCTTCGACAATTTTTTCCAAGGGACAAAGCTTATCTATAGCCTGATTTAGCTTCTTTTTTATCAAAGAATAAAATTTCTTCATTATTCTGATTCAATTATTTTACGGATTTTATCTAATCGATTATCCCTTGGCAATCTGTTAATTATTGGATTATGTTCTCCATATAGTTCTTTATGATATAGATGTCTTTTAGTTCTATAAAAAATTCCTAAAGTAAATTTATATTTTCTTTTTGTAGCTTTAATGGCTTCAAAATATGTTTGTGGTTCTTTTTCAAGAGATTCAACATACTCTCTATATTCTTCCCATTTATAGTGTGAAATAATTTTTTTTTTCTTATAGATATAGGCTTTTAAGGTTCCTCATTCCTATAAATGTTAACTATATTTAAGCTCTTTAAAATGTGTGGAATTTAGTTTTAGAAATAAAAAAAGAGATAATAATTTTATTTTTAATTTTTTGGTGTAATTCTTATTTAATTTGTGAACACCGCTTTTTAACGAATATGACTATAATCGCTATAGTAACAAAAGTTGGGATAATAAAGTAATTATCAAAAGGAATCTTACTCCCTTCATCATAAACAAGCCTTAAACTTAATTCTCCCATATCATACACTTCTGCAACAGATAAAAAACCATTATCATTAAAAGTAAATTTGTCTATCAAAGGACCAAGGTTAAAAGTAATCGTGTTACCGTCAATAGAATAAGAATCTGCGAATATTACTAAATCTAGGGCCGAAGCTACTAATGTTAAATTTATGGGTGTGGGTATTACAAATGGTAACCAGTGAGCCATATCTCCAAAGTAAAGATAATCTTGAGTTTCATTGGCAGCTAAATAAAAACCACTGGGTTCATAAATTTCCCATGTTTTAGTAATAGGGGAATACTCTTCAAACGTAGCATGCACAATTAATGACTCTATACTATTATGCACACCTTGAGTTATTGAATCACCGGTAAAACCCATTTTGTAGCCAACATATGCAGGGGTTTGCTCATAACTCCATTCATACCTTGTGCCAACATCAGCTGGAAAGGTTGTATCTTCTATTGTTATACCACCATGTACCATTGGAGTTATGGCTGAGAATGCCATTAAACAAGCAAGACAAAAAATTCCAATTTTTGTGTGATTTTTCATTATATTCACATTTTAAAGGATTTCAATTAATTCTTAGTCAAAATAAATATTTAATCCTTATGAAAATTGTGTTTTCTAAATTAATCATCAATTTATTCTAAAAGTTGATTATATTAATTTATTAAAAATAAAATTTCTTCAGTGTTTTGATTCAATAATTTTACGGATTTTATCTAATCGACTATCTCTTGACAATCTGTTAATTATAGGGTTATGATCTCCATATAACTCTTTATGATAAATAGGTCTGGTAGTTCTATAAAATATACCTAGAGTAAATTTATGTTTTTCTTTTGCAACTTTAATGGCTTCAAAATAAGTAACTGGTTCTTTTTCAAGATACTCAACTTTATCTCGATATTCTTCCCACTTATGGTATGGAACCGCAGGTTGTAATACTTCTATGAACGAAAATCCCTCATGTTCAACTCCTTTTACTATAAGGTCTGTTAGATGTTTAATCTCTCCAGAAAAGCCTCTAGCAACAAATGTAGCACCTGCTTCAATCATTAAAGACATAGGATTAAATGGCTCTTCATAGCTCCCTCTGGGTGTTGAGGGTCCTTTCCAACCCTTTTCTGCTAAAGGAGAGAATTGGCCAGTTGTGAGAGCGTACACACTATTATTATGTAAAATAAATGTTATACCTTGGTTTCTTTTTGCTGCGAACATTGTATGTGCCAATCCTTCTGCTAGTCCATTAGCATCACCAGAAAAGTTAATTATTTTTAAATTTGGATTTGCAATTTTAATTCCTTCAGAATTCGAGCAATTTCGTCCATGTAACCCATAAATACCACTTAAATTAAGATAATCAAAAATTTTTGCATG
>JBHLKA010000205.1:0-3801 GCA_048887145.1 Candidatus Hodarchaeota archaeon | reverse complement strand
ACCACTTTAAAAAACTTTCTAAAATTAAATATTCGGCAATTACACTAAAATTAATAGAGGGGTGATTAAATGGAAAAAATGCTAGCAGCTATATTTCATGAAAATAAAAATAGCGGTGGTGAAATCAAGTTAGAAGAAGTAAATATACCAATAATTACGAAAAATGATCAAATTCTTATTGAAGTAAAAGCATGTGGTATTTGTGGTACTGATTTAAAAATAATTGAGGGTGGTCATCCTGCTAATGATAATACTATTATAGGACATGAATTTGTAGGGATAATCAAAGAAAAAGGTAAAAATGTAAAAGATTTAGAAATTGGAGATAATGTAGTAATTGATCCGAATGAAAAATGTGGTTATTGCGTTAATTGTAGAAGAGGATTTTCAAATTTATGTAATCATATGGCTTTAGGCACAACCTTTGGTATTTTTCAGAATGGTGGATTCGCAAAATATTGTGTTATACCTAGGAGTGCTGCCTTTAAACTTCCTGATAATATCGATATGAATGCTGCTGCTTTAATAGAACCATTATCTTGCGCGGTGCACTGCCATAATATAGCTGAGGTTAGAGAATCTGATAATGTAGTAATAATTGGAGCTGGACCTATGGGTTTAATTATAGAATCTGTAATTAGGAAACATCCAATAAAAAAATTAATTTGTATTGAGTTAGATGATTGGCGTAGAGAAAAAGCTGTAGATTTAGGCGCCGATTTTGTAATAAATCCTCGCTCTCAACATGTTAAAAATGAAGTTATGAGAATTACTGATGAAAATGGAGCAGATGTGATTATTGACGCAGTTGGACTTTCAGAAACTTTCGAAATGGGTTTAAATATATGGGCTCCAGGCGCTAGATTAGTATGTTTTGGACAGGATTATCGTGCTGAAGCTAAAATTAAACCTAATGATATTGTAAGATATCAAAGAAAAATTTTAGGCTCTTATATTGGATGTGCTGAGGATTTTTTAGATGCCATTGAATTAATTAATAATGATGTTATTGAGATTGAAAAGTTAATAACCAAAACAATACGGCTAGAAGAATTAATTACAACTGGTTTTCATCTAATGAAAGAACGAAAATGTGTTAAAATAATCGTCAACCCTTAATCTAAATCTTGATCTAAATTTAAACTTTTTATTGAAACAATAATTATTAAAAAACAAGAAATTAATAATTTAAAATCCATAGTCTGAATTTCAATGTCTTATGATATTTCTGCTTTGAAAGTATTAATCAAAAAAATTTTTCCACCCAAAGAAAGCGTATATATAGTTGATTCTACTAGCGATGGGATCATGGATTCTATTGTAATAAAAGCATTGAATGTTTTTATGCCAATTGAAATCCCAGAAAAGATTGAGATCGGAGGTTTTAATTCTGAAAATTTTGATCTCCATAATTTTGATTTATCTGAATACGGAAAGCTTTATCTTGATGACAATCCTATCCATATTTCGAAAAAAGATTTTGAAATTGAAAAATTAAAAGAACGTTTTTTAATATATCATAAAGGTGAAAAATTCAGAATAGATGATTTAATAAGTGGTAAATTAGCAGGAAGATTAATTGCATTAGGAGATAGTATAGATATTCATATAAAAATAGATAAAGACGCAATAAAAAAATTTTCAGAAGGTAAACATAAACTTACAATTGAATCGGAATTAATACCAAAATTAGAATTTTATTTTGAATTAACCAAAAAGAATCTGAATAAGAAATTAGGAGATGTTATTTCTCTTTCTGATTAATTGAGATTTTAGATTTTGTTTTTATTTTTCAACATTCAAATTTTTCTATTTATTAAAGGAGTTTTTATTTCTCAATCTAAAATATTTATTGAGGAGATGTAAAGTGGAAGTTATTGAAGAGAAAATTCAAACACAAAGGAGTGATTCAACTGAATTTTTACAAATTATGATTGAATGTCCGGTATGTGAATCAGAAAAAAAGCTAAATTTTCCTAGATCTGTAATAAATAATGCTAAAAAACTTACTACTATATCTATTCCAAAAGGACTAGTATGTGAACATCATTTTCAAGCTTTTGTAGATAAAAGTTTCATGGTACGTGGATACCAAAAAGTTGATTTTGAATATGCTTCTGATATAATAAAAACCAAAGAATTAGCTCAGAAAGAGCGTAACAGCAGAGAAAGAGAATTTTCTGAGTATATTATCATTGAAGAAAATTACCTTGCGTATAAACCAAAAGAAAATCAAATTATAATCGAAAGAAAGTATGATAACAATGACCTAAAGAAGGCAATCGAGAATAAGATAAATTCAAAAAACAAAGATGATACAAAATTAAGAAGAAATGGTAAAAAAATTTTAGATAAGAAATCAAAAATGAACCTGAAAGATATTTACGATGAGTTTTGGGATTTTATTGACGAAAATAACAAAGATTTTCAAGAATTTATACAGAATGATCAGAGACGTGAAAATTTAACAATCAATTTTTAAAATAACTATTTTTTTCTCTTTAAATAATCCCTTCTTATTGATATGAAATGGTTTTTGATTTCAAAATTAAATGCCAAGGGAGGGAGTTTCCAAGAAATACGAAACGTGTTTCTATTTTGAACCCTCGATACCCAGATCTTCAGTTTCACCTTTATTGGTCATATCAATAGAGCTGGTGCGTTCCCGGGTTGCGTATGTCCCTTATTTAGGCGACATTCTACGCCACCTTGGCATTTTTTAAAATTTTGGTTATCATTAACTAAGATTAGAAATACCAAAATTCGTAATTTAAAAAGTACAAAATATCATATAAAGTTTTTTAGAACATCTATTTTTTTAATATTGCTGCCCTCTTTTGCTTCACAAGTTTTTCGCTAGCATATCTAAGGATTAAACGAGTAAATTTATTTCTATTTTCCATAAGATATTCATATATTAATTCAGGTTTATAATTTGAGCAGGTTTTAAGAAGCCAACCTATACCCTTCTCAATATAGTTTTCATTAGAAAATTCTAACATTTTTTCCACAAGATTATATACATAATCCTTGTCAAATTCCTTTCTGACTATGATAATTTTAAGTAAAAGAACCATGGAACCTCTTTTTATCCAAATATTTTTAGAATTAGCCCATTCATTAATGGTTTGTTTAGCTAGTGCCTCATTTCCTTTTTTAGCTAAAAATGGGCCTAAAACTCTTACACAGGAACTGTCTAAAACGCTCCAAGTATGGCAATTCTCAAAAAGTTCATCATGAAAAAGTTTAATTGTATTTGGGGTAAAAAATTTCTTAAATCGATTTAGAAAAAGAAATCCTGTAAATTTTTCTTCCTCGATATTTGATCTAATTAATTCTTTAAAAATCTCAACTGCATCATTATAAGTACAGTCAAAGTTATCTGAAACTTTTTTAACAATCTTATCTATTATCGCAACTCTAATGCCATATATTTCATAATTAGCATTATCAGGGTTTATTATTTTATATATTCGATTCATTTGTTCTTCTGTTAAATTAGATTTATTCTGTAATAATAACTTTCTTATTTCTTTAACGACTTTTTGTATCATTGAAATTTCATAATCTCTTATTTTACTATTTTCAAAACAGAAAAACCATGATCAATGGAATGCCATGAAATATAAACCAGAAGAAGAATGTAATAATTAACAACCATTTTATTAAAATACCAATATCCTTACCCTTTCTGAATAAGTTTCTTATAACCAATCTTCCGTAGGTTCTAATTGTTTTTAATACAGGATTATAATCCAGAGTGCTTATAATTGAATCTGCAAATCCAAAAGGAAGCATTGA
>JBHLKA010000204.1:0-3827 GCA_048887145.1 Candidatus Hodarchaeota archaeon | reverse complement strand
CGTATGAATAATGGGGCATACTTCACCGTATATTATTATGAACCTGATCTTACCTTGTCAAATGAAATTGATGAGTCTGTAGGATTTAGCCTTGATCATTCAGATGAGCAACCTATTGTCTATCTATGGTGCTATGATTATCCTTCAAAAAATAACTATAATCTATTATTTAATAATTCAAATGGGTTCTTTCATAAGTTTGATCTAGATGCATAAGCATCTAATGCTTTTATTTTGTTATTAAAAGTAAATTGCTTTAAAATTTGATTTAAATTGGTGAACTTGCCATCCTTTCACATTCGATCGGAAAATCCTCAAAAAACTTTTACGATAGAGGTAACATACTGGAAAAACTTCTTCGAGCAAATGTTTTTGAATATCATAGTATATTTGTGATCTAATATTCTCGTTAGGTTCCTCTAGTGCCTCTTCCATCCATAGTTGAACTGACTTATCATTAACTTGGGCATAATTTAGGTCTATTGTTTTATTCGAATACATCCAGTTAATTATACTGCAAGGATCATTAAATTTTGGACCATTATATCCTAAAATGCTAAGCTCAATCATGTTTAGGTGATAACCATATTGTTCTGTATAAATATACCAAGCCTTTAAAAAATCAATAATAGTGGCATTTAATTTGATGCCAATTTGTTTAAGGTTGTTTGCTAATAAAGGAGCAATTAGTATAGATAAAATATCATCTGACGTATAAGTAAAATTATATGTCTCTAGCGGTGTATTGTTTGTAACCAACATTTCCCATTCATTTCCAGTTGTTATATCGTTGTTTGCGGTTAAATTAATAGTTCCAGGCCATCCTGCATCTTTCAAAACTTGCCTTGCCTTTGAGACATTATAATAAGGATATTCAACATCCGTTATGTTTGAGTATAACATTCCTTCTGGGATGGGAGATTTAAGTCTTACCCCATATCCGTTAATTACTTCTTGAATAATGGAAGAATAATTAAGAGCATAAGAAATCGCCTCCCTCATTTCTACAGGAATTAATTTATTATTCATGATAAGATAAGTAAAGTGGAATACCGGTGGACCTTCTTGGATTATAATAGAGGGATCATCAAAAAAAGAATCAACATCGATACTATCATCATAATAAATACAATCGAGGGTTGAGTCGTATAAATGATTAAAACTAGTAAGCATTGAAACCTCCCCTGATAATAAAGCTTCATAACGGGCAGTCTTATTAGTAATGATTGAATAAATTAATTTATTTGTCTTAGGTTGCCCACCCCAATAAGATGGATTTGAAGATAATAATATTTTATCATTAGGTATATATTGTTCATAGATGAAAGGGCCAGTTCCAACTAAATCTCCACCAATGGTTGGAATGAAATCATTATAAGGAGTAGAAGCAGGTGACAAGATATAGGAATGAACAGAAGCTAATAATGCTGGAAGTGGGAGGTATCGTTCGTTTAAAACAAACCTAATCGTATAATCATCGATAATTACAGTATCATTTATAATCCTCATAGCGCTATTGGCAACTTTAGTACCATTAATAAATTTTGTACCGTTTGGAATAAGCCAGTCAAATAAAAATGTTCCAGCCATGCCGAGGTCGATAAGATTGTAAATTCTATCAATGTTCCATTTAACTGCGACGGCATTAAATACAGTCCCATCATGAAATTTAACGCCTTGTCTAATATTACAGGTAAGATTTAGATAATCATTACTCCAGGCATGATTTATCGCTAAATTATGAATAAGTAAAGAGCCATTAGTAGCCACATCATGGTCAAATAAACCTTCTGCAACTTGACTAATAATATCATAATCTGTTGGAACTTGTGTACCTAAGGGATCAATCGATCCCCAAATCCCACAATTAGTTCCGATAATCAAGTTAGGATTTTCCTCGGATGGTTGCATGAAAAGAAATATACCGCCAATAATCCCTGCTATAGCCACAATAGCCACAGTTCCAAAAGCTATAATAGGCTTTTTTTTTAATAATCGCCCTTCCTTTTTAGGTAGTTTTTTCTTTGGTGTTTTATTATTTGTACTCATCTTAAAATACCATTCGGTTATTTCTTATTTATAAAATTGTTGAATTAGACCCTTTTTTAGATTTCACAAAAATGTTATAGAATAAACATTGGATAGCAACATAATTAAGGTTTTTGATCATTTCTGGACTAAAATGTACAAATAACATCATTTTAATTTGGATTAATTTTTAATAGTAAAAAAAAAAACAAATAGAATTGGAGGAAGAAATTTTTACTGATCCTCCATTTTCTATTATTTTATTGCAAATATATGGAAATGAAAATTTTACTCGTCAGTGGTTCTCTCCAGTTCTACAATTCTAAATTCCACTTGTACTTATTATCGCATTCATCATAAATATTGCCTAGAGCATTATTATAAAACAAATTAACGACAATACAATTACCATTGCTTTCTCCCGCCCATTCCGGGGTAAACACTGCAAACCCAAAGCCTCCATTGTTTCTAAAATAATTTCCTAGAATTTTATTCTTGTTTGATCCGAAAAGCACTAATCCATTCCCCGCAGAATTTGATATGCGGTTACTAAGAATCAAGCATTTATCGGTAGTGGCCAATGCAATACCATAAGCTCCTGTACCACTAATAAAATTTCTATAGATAAAAGCATTTTTTACTCCATTTGTCCACATTCCACCCCAGAATGTATCTAAAACGATTTCATTATGGGAGACAACTGCTTTGAGTGCTCCTGATCCTGTATAATCCTCTAAGAGGATACCATCTGTTAACAATAAAGGTCTTATAGTATTCCCAGTTATAAGCCACTTACATGGGGGTGTAGCAAATTGCATTGCCCAAATTCCAGCAAGAAAATCAGCTTCAATATCATTACCAGAAATCTCAATTTCTGAATTTGTACTTTCGGCATTAATTATTCCGATTGCACCTCCTTTAATTGAATTTGATGTGATTGTCAAATCACAGTTCATTAAACTCCACGCAGTAATACCTAGCCATAGTGAGTTAAAGTCACAATTTGTAATAACATGTGTTCCACCTGTTGGTATACCTCCCCCATATTCAACTCCTACTCTAACGTTATAACTTTTTACCGAAAACATGGGATGAAAGTCTGGATAAAGTGCTGTGCCGTCATGACCAGTAAATTTAACATTTTCTATTCGGGAATTTATATCTCCTGTTATTAAGATAACCGCTAATAAATCGTACCAATCAGGTGGGTCATTAGGCCCCCATACATAAGCAGGCTCATAAGGTGTAATCTCAAAGCTTAAGTCCGAGACGCATACGTCTCCTCCGTAAAATGTAAATAAATGAGTACTATAAGTAAGATAGTCAGTGGAGACTCCTGGTAATAAAGGATCTAAACCTCTAAGGACATCAATTTTAGTATCCTCGCCTACCCCCTTAAATGTACCATAGAAGTTTTCAACCATAATTTCATTCGTATAATATTGTCCAGCTTCTAGCTGTACGGTGCTTCCCGGACCTGCTGCAATGGCATCATTGAATGCTTGTTGTATGGCTGCGGTATCATCTGAACCTGATGGAGATACAGTAAAAGTATCCGGATCAGCGCGGACTGGTGCGATTACCACAGTAAATATTCCAAATATCATTGCTAATGTTAAAATTCCGATTAATAGACTTGATTTTGTTTTCATTTTCATTTTTTTAACCATTTTTTTTAATTGATTTTTTTACATAAGATTTCATTATAGCAGCAACTTTGTGTTTGAAATTGGTGCTAACTAATATTTATCACATAAATAAATTTTTAGATTTAGCTTCGAAACTTTACACGAAGTTCG
>JBHLKA010000203.1:0-3834 GCA_048887145.1 Candidatus Hodarchaeota archaeon | reverse complement strand
TATTTATCTTTTTTATATGAACGTTTGATGTTAATGAAACATTTACTTTCTGAAAATGGAAGTATTTATGTTCATTTAGATTGGCATGTTAGCCATTATATAAAAATTATTTTGGATGAAATATTTGGAAGTGGAAATTTTCGAAATGAAATAATATGGTCATATCCCGCAGCTTCAGCTCAAACAAGAAGATTTTTCATCAGATCTTATGATATTATCCTATTTTATACAAAATCTGATAATTATATTTTTAATGATGATCCAAATATCTATATGGAATACTCAAATCGAGTAAAAAATGCCTTAAAGAAAGATAATCACGGAATATTTTATTATCGGGGAGGAAGTCATGATGGAAAAAAATTATCTCGTAAAGTCTATGTTAAAAAAGACGGAATTTTTCCCAGAGATGTTTGGAATGATATTCCTTATATTAGAGCTAATACAATTGAATATCAAGGTTTTTCAACTCAAAAACCAGAAAGATTACTAAAACGTATAATTTTAGCCTCTTCAAATGAAGAGGATCTTATAGCAGATTTCTTTTGTGGAAGCGGTACCAGCCTTATTGTTGCTGAAAAACTTAATAGACGCTGGATAGGGTGTGATTTAGCAAACCATGCTATTCATGTTACTAGGAAAAGAATTCTGGATATTTCTAATAGTAATAATCCATTCAACTGGAAGGAAACTTATGATTGTTCCTTTAAACCGTTTGAAGTTATCAATATGAATGGGAAATTTAATAATGCTAATATTCCTGAAAACTTTCTAAAGAAAGAAGATGCTAATATCAATATGAACGAACCTCTTAGATTTGAGGTAGAAATTCACAAAGATGGAAAAAAAGTGTGGGTTGAATTAAAAGATTATAAATTCCCTCATATCAATTCAATAAGTGATAAGATTAAACGCGAGATCGTCTCATTTCATGACTTGATTGATTATTGGGCTGTTGATTTTAATCATAAAGATAATTGCTTTAATAATGGATGGTTTTCATATAAAACAGGTAAAAAACGAAAAATACAATTAACTTCTGCTCCATATTATTATAAAGAGTCAAATCAATACCACATTCAAGTAAAAGTTATTAATGTTTTTGGACAAGAGAGTATTCAGAAATACACTGTTGAAATTAATTAATTATTTTATAAGTTCTCTTAATAACATCGTGGCATAGGAACCCTTCTGGAGGGAAAATTCGAGTTTTAATTTAAATTTTTCTTGAAATATATCATCCTCAGTAAATTCTAATAAATTTAGACCAATAGGTTTAACAGTTATAGCTCTAAAAGCACCTTTAAATTCATGATCTTTCAATAAATCACTACCAAATATGTCTGCATTAACCTGTTCATCCCAGAATATTTCCTTGATTAGATTTTTTACTAATGGGAATTCATCTAAATCTGTATCATAACCAATTAAAGGGAATATTATAGAAGCTCGCTTTAATTTTAAGGCTTCCTTTAAATACTTATCATAATTTCCTCCATATTTATAAGTGATCTGTGTACACTGCCCATCAATATCATCTAAAATACTAATTACATCACCTTTTTTTGGTTTAAATAATGGGAAACCCTTCATATTCCTCATAGTTATCATTCTGTTAAATAAATAAGATTGAAAAGAGCTAAGTAATAACTTTTTTAGGTAATCGGGCAATTGATATATAGCCCCTTTGTAATCACCTGGATTCTCAATCAGATACTTAATCATAATCTTTTCATAATTTAAACTATTAGGAAAATCGTTGTAGGCTTTTTCGAGATCACCGGTTTTTCCTAATTCGTTACGGATTTTTTGAGATCGCATTGATTCTGAGGTATATGATTTAATAACAAATTCATCGAAAGCTTCCTTAAATTTGCTTTCTAATATAAACCTTCCAATAAGATGTGAATTTGGTCTAAAAGTACCAAATCTCTGGAGTCCAAAATAATTTGGAAATCCTTGATTTTGAAGAATTTTAAAAATTTTTTTAATTTTTATTAACGTATTTTTGGATTTTTCAATATTTCTAATTGTGATTATAAATTGATTACCCCAATTACTTCCTAACTTTACAGATTTTCTTGAAGGGTAAATATTTCTTATGAAAATGTCTTTCAATTTTAATTTTCTCAGTTTTTCAATAAAATTTCCCTTAATGGATACTTTTTGCACGCTAATTGAACACTTATCTTTTAAACCTGAATAATAAATTGAATCTACAGGAACATTTAGAGCATTACTTATGAGTTTAATTGCTTCAAATGTTTCTTTATTTATTTTAATGAGATTAAAGGTTGTGAATCGATCTTTTGATTCGATGGAGAAAGATGAACCAAGATTATCTTCCTTAATTTCAAGTGTATACCGCTCTTTGGTGATTTCCTTTACTATAAAGTCTTTAAAATCATATTTATAAAGCCCTCCTATTCCTTTTACATTCGAAGAAGAATAAATATCTATATTTACAAATCTCTCAAGATTTTTTTCCCCGTTGGCAGTAAGAGTTGGTTTATTTTTACTACTTTCATCCAATGTATGTGGCCTTCTTATTTTTTTATAACAATTTTAGATCTCCAGTGATGTCATCAATATCTTTTGACCTTGCTGGACCAATACCCAAAGCTGTTGTAGTACCTGGAGGTAATTGAGTTAATCCAGCATCTTTGACTAAAAAATAAGGGATTTCTTTCTTATCAAGCTTATTCAAAATATGGTTTAAATATATCAAGTCATCAATCTTAAGAACTACTTTTTTTTGTCCTGAATTTATCCAATGCTTCCAAACAGATTTATTTTTTCTCCTAACTAAATCTGCTGCTGAAACTGAAGCATGGCACGATTGAGCACATTTTTTACCAATCCCCATTTTTAAATCTGTTCTTATTAAAATAACTTGTTTATATTCTTCCATGGTTGATAAACCCATCAGTTTTTGAAAAACTAGATTATTTACTCAAATTCTATCCGAGTCACTTTCCCAATTAATTCTAATACTAGTTCTTCTAATTCTTCTTTAGTAAATAAGATTTCTTCTTTGTCTTGAGATCTAATAACTGCCTTAAATTCAATATCTCCTGTAGCTAAGAAGATCTCGTTTAAGGAAATTAATTTACTTGGAGCAATTAAAGCTTCTATTACTGGTCTTGGCTTATTGGTTTTTTCGATAAAAATTAATTCATCTATCTCATATGTTTCTTTTATCCAGTTAATTAAATCTTGAGTGATTCTAAGTTTATCTTTTCTTCCTAAAACCAGTATTACTACATCTTCAAAATCTATAGCTTTATAAAAAGAAATTTCTTTCAAAAAGTGAAATTTTTCTTGTTCTTCCAGTGTTAACAAATTTTTTGCTAAATCTAACTCAAATTCAGTCAGTTCGCCAGTATCTAGCTTTTGTTCACAACTATTGCATAAAAAGCCTGAATTTACACATGTTTGACACGCTGGAAGATTTTTCATTATTTAAACTTAATTTTATATTATTTAAACAATAAATTTCTCTTATAATTCTATAACATCGCACTTTATAGTATTTAGAAGTCTATTCGCTGTATTAGGATCAGTTTTGAATGTGTATAGATATTTCTTTGTTCTGAGCTTCAATTTTACAACATCCTTAATTCTTTTAACTCTACAATGAATCGCGAATTCGGCCAATTCTAAAAATTTATTTTCATCGAAAATTTGCTTAGGC
The DNA here is from genome assembly GCA_048887145.1 of Candidatus Hodarchaeota archaeon. Classification (GTDB taxonomy): domain Archaea; phylum Asgardarchaeota; class Lokiarchaeia; order Sigyniarchaeales; family SOKP01; genus SOKP01. The sequence continues at coordinate 140 of JBHLKA010000203.1, read as the reverse complement.
ATGATATCTCATCCGATATTTAAAATGCTTAGAATTCAATTACTTGAATTCTAATTAATTATAAAATTTGAATTTTTTCATTCAGATACAAAAATTTTAATTCTTTTTACTATTCTTCCATACATCTTTATCTTGTTAAT
>JBHLKA010000202.1:0-3869 GCA_048887145.1 Candidatus Hodarchaeota archaeon | reverse complement strand
GTTAAATTGTTTAAATTATCAAGAGGGAACCAGAGAACTTTTCTCTATCTTTTATGTATCATCACTACTTTATTAGCGGCTATTATTACTGATGTAGTGGTAGTTTTGATTTTAGCTCCAGTAGTAGTTAGGTTATGCCATTTTTTAAAAATAAGAGCAGGAACCTATCTATTAGGAATGACAATATGTATAAATATAGGCTCGATGATAACACCCTTTTCGAGTGGAGAAAATATTATAATATCTACTTATAATTGGTCTCCACCAGTTCCAGATTTAAATACAGTGTATTTTATTCAATATTATTGGATATTTTCCTTCTTGCTACTTTTTTTAACAGTTTTTCTAATAGATAGATTTCTTTTATCAAAAGAACCAAAAATTGAAGATCAACAAAAACAATTTGTATTAGAATTAGTAGATGCTGATATAATGATAAAAAATAAGAGATTTTTTTATTTTAATAGTATTGCAATCATTGTAACAATCACTCTTTTTGCGGTTTTACCTCTACTTTATTTAACAGCAATTATTGCAGCATTATTACTAGTAATTGTTAATAAAAGATTTACAAAAAAACCTATGGGAGAATTACTTAGAGATATTGAATGGGAAATTATATTTTTCTTTATCTCTTTGTATGTAATTGTTGGTTCCCTTATAAAGGCTGGATTTGCTGAAATTTTTGAAGGAATTCCTTTTCAATTAATAAATCCGATATTATTATCTTTTCTACTCCTTATTATCATTAGTTTAATTTCAGGATTTGTAGCCAACACTCCTACGGCGTTAATTTTTTTACCTATAATTGATACTTTAATCACTTTTACTCCACCCTTTCCTTATATTCCTCTAATATTCTCCTTAATTGTTGCAGTAAATCTTGGTGGGAATTTTATTCCTCAGGGAGCCGCAGCAGACATGATGACCCTCAAAGTAGCAAGGGATAATAGTGTAGAAAATCTTGATTATAAACGATTATTAAAAATAGGAGCTATTTTTGCTTTCATACATTTACTTTTTTCAATGTTATTTCTAGTAATATTACTCCCATTTTCTGGATAAAAGAAAAAAGAAGCAAATTTTTATGGAAAAAACCCTCTTAACTCTATAGCCTTAGCAAGTCTTCCCACTGCGATAATATAAGCCGCTGTACGAAGTGGTATTTTTCTTTCTTGAGATATCCTATAAGTTTCTTCAAATGCTTCGATAATAATCCGTTTAAGCTCTTCATTGATGCGATCTAATTTCCAAAAATATGAATGAATATCTTGAATATATTCGAAATAAGAGACACACACGCCACCACTATTTGCTAGAATATCGGGTACTACATGTATCTCTTTTTTAAATAAGATTTCATCTGCTTCTGGAGTTGTAGGACCATTTGCTCCTTCTAAAATTATCTTACAATCGATTTTATTTGCATTTTCTTTGGTAATTTGATTTTCAATTGCAGCAGGTATTAATACATCACATTTTGAGGTGAGTAGTTCATCATTTGTTATAAATTTATATCGATTATCCTTATAATCTTTTAAATAATTGCCTTGTTTGACCCATTCTAAAAGTTTAGGTATATCTAAACCGTCCTCATAAAAAATACCTGTTGAGATATCCGAAATTGCTAATAGTTTACATCCATCATTATATAATAATTCTGCAATTGTACCACCAACATTTCCAAAGCCTTGTACGATATAACTCTGTTCTTTATAATCTAAGTTTAGTTTTTCACATAATCCTTGAAGTACAAAGTATATGCCCATACCTGTCGCTGGTTCTCTTCCTACAGACCCTCCTATTTCGATAGGCTTTCCTGTAACCACCCCGGGAGTAGATCTTCCTTTTTGCATTGAATAAGTGTCCATAATCCAGCTCATAACCTTTTTGTCGGTCGCAATATCTGGAGCGGGAACATCTATATCTGGACCTATCACATTTATAATTTCAGCAGTGTACCTCCGAGTTAGACGCTCTAATTCTTTCTCTGATAACTTTCGAGGGTCTACGCAAACTCCTCCTTTAGCCCCGCCAAGAGGTAAGTTTAAAAGACTACATTTAAAAGTCATCCATGTGGCTAAAGCTTTTACTTCATCCAAATAAACATCTGGTGAATATCTAATTCCTCCTTTTCCAGGACCTCTAACAGTGGAATGATGTACTCGATATCCTTCAAATATCTTTAAAGAGCCATCATCCATGATGATTGGAATTGACACAATTAATGAACGTTCTACTCTCTTGAGGTATTCTCTAATATTTGGTTCTAATCCCATCTCTTCAGCTACTATATCAATTTGTTTTTTAGCAACATCAAACGGATTTAATTCATTAGTCATCCATAACTTCCTTTTCAAAAATTTATTAATAAATTATAATCACAATATTGAAAATGATTATTTTAAATTTAAGAATAGGATAAAATATAAAAGTTACGGATAAAAAAAAATATGGGGAAATTGCTAATTTCTAAAATTTCCCAACTTCTTCCCCAAATAAATTGAAAACTGTTTAAATAATTATGCCCATTATATAGAAATATTGAAAAAAGTTTCAAAAAATACACCATTAAAATTAATTAATTAGATAGGGATTAAAAAATAATGAGTGAAAGTTTAGACCCTTTTAAAATATCTCAAATTCAATTAAAAGAAGCATGTAATCTGAAAGCTATTGACAATGAAATCTATAATGTATTAAGTGAGCCTGAAAGATTTGTAGAAGTAACAATTACCATGAAAATGGACGATGGAACAATTAAAACTTTTAAAGGTTTTCGAAGTCAATATAACTCAGCAAGAGGACCAATGAAAGGAGGTATTAGATGGCACCCAGAGGAAAGTGCCTCATTGGTTAAAGCTCTTAGCGCATGGATGACATGGAAAACTGCTTGTGTTGATATCCCATTAGGGGGAGCGAAAGGTGGAATTATTTGCAATCCAAAAGCAATGAGTAATAGAGAATTGGAGACCTTAGCCAGGAGTTATATCAGACAATTAGCTGATTTCATTGGCCCTAACATTGATGTTCCCGCTCCAGATGTCTATACAAATCCCCAGATTATGGCTTGGATGATGGACGAATACGAGAAGATTGTTCGTAAGCATTCTCCTTCGGTAATTACTGGAAAACCACTACCTTTGGGTGGAAGTGCTGGAAGATCAATCGCTACAGCTAAAGGTGGTATTTTTACTATTAGAGAAGCCGCAAAAGATATTGGTTTGGATTTAGCTGGAGCAACTGTAGCAGTACAAGGATATGGTAATGCAGGTTCTTGGGCTGCCAAAATATTACAAGATGATTTTGGGTGTAAAATTGTGTCGGTTTCTGACTCAAAAGGAGGTATTTTTAATAAAGATGGTATTGATCCATACAAGGCGGCAAGTCATAAAGAAAAGACAAGAACGGTGGTTGGACTAGAAGGCACACAGAAAATTACTAACGAAGAATTGTTAGAATTAGATTGTGATATACTAGTTCCTGCAGCTCTTGAAAATGTGATTACCGAAAAAAACGCTAAAAGTATTAAGGCAAAAATCGTAGCAGAGTTAGCAAATGGTCCTACAACGCCTGGTGCTGATAGAATTTTATTTAATAACGATATTGTGTTAATTCCAGATTTTTTATGTAATGCTGGAGGTGTTACTGTATCATATTTCGAGATGGTGCAAGGATATTATCGATACTTCTGGACTGAAAAGGAAGTATTTGCAGCTTTAGATCGAATAATGACAAATGCTTACCGTTCCACTGTTGAACATGCAAAACAGTACAATACTCATAACCGCATGGGAGCATATATGATTTCCATCGATAGAGTTATTGAAGCTATGAAATTGAGAGGTTGGATTTAATACTTCAAGAAT
>JBHLKA010000201.1:0-3944 GCA_048887145.1 Candidatus Hodarchaeota archaeon | reverse complement strand
AGTAGAAAATTGAAAGGCAATATTTAAATATAACCTTTTTGGGGTGAATTTTTACAAAAATGAAATAAATATTTTCATTAATTTCTCTCGAAAAAATTATCGAAAATGAAAATTAATTTCTTTTTTTTTAAAGAAAACCATAAAATTGTTTGTTTTTCGAAAATTACTAACTTATCCTGATCTTTGGATAAACAATTACTAATATTTAATGGAAATTTTTTTGAAGACGGTACCTTGTTAAACAATCACAATCATAATAAGCATCTTTTTTATTTAAATAGTTAAAATCCTGTGATAATACAAAGTTTCGAAGAATATTCATCATTTTTTGATTACATTCTCTTTTTAGGCAATTGTGAATCCCTCTTTTTGTTCCAGCTCCAGATGGATCTGAAATTAGACGAGGAAGTATTGAACCTTTTTTTAATTCGTGGATTTTTCGTAAGCTTTTAAAAAGAGAATAGAACCATGGAGGCCTATAACGATTTTGATACCATAAATATTCTAATAATGTTCCTTTTTGAATATTTATAGGATTTATTGATATCGTTTCTATTCCTAAATTAATTAAACTTATAATTGATTTGACGCAATCGTCTATAGCACCTTGTTCATTTAAAAAGGGAGGTTTAAATAGTAAATATACTCTTACACCGATTCCTATTTCTTTGCAAATGCGAAAAACTTTTATAAAATCTTCATAAGACATTCCCTTGTTTATGTATTTATTTCTTATATAATCATTAACTGTTTCAAGACCAATAGCTAATTCAATATATTTATCATTTAGCTGGTTTTTTAAATCTATTAATTTTTTTTTTGAAATATGTTCTAAGCGAGATTCAATCACAAATTCTTCAATGTTTTCACTCTCATATACTTTCTGATAAATGTAATTCCTTACTTCTTCAGAGATTTCACGTTCATCGAAAAAACTTCCAGAATTAAAAATTTTAAATATGAAATTCTTTCTTTCATGTTTAATTTCTTCCAATTTAGATTGAAAAGCGTGAGAAACTTGATTGATAATATGAATATCATCTATACTTTCAATATTGGAATCATTTATATATCCACACATCGAACATCCCCCACTTTCACTTAATGCCCAGCTACACCCTTTAGTTCTTAAGATAATAGTAAATTCTTTTCCTTTTTCTTGTAAAAGGCGATCATCCTTTATCCAAAAGCTAACTGGTTTACTTAATTGATCGTTTGTAAATTTTTTCCTCTTTAAGATTGTTTGGTTTCTAATTTCTTTAACATTTTTGACAATGGAACTTGATTTAACTGGTTTTTTCATAAATTTTAGCAATCCTTCCATTTTCTGAGTTTTTTATATAATTTGAACCAACAATTAATTTGGCAAGTCCAATCACATTTTTTTTATTTTTATCCAAAATAATAACGTAATTATTTGGAATAAGATTCTGACTAAATTCAACAATTCCTGGTCTAAAAAGAGTATTTCCATTGATTTTATCTCCATTAAAGACCAAAATATTAAATTCTTTGTCAATAGCGGATAAAATTTCTGCTCCATTTAATGATAATTCAATTTGACCCGTCTTAACTAAAAATTTTCCTAAGGATTTTTTGCTTTCAATATCAATAATATCTAAATTGGTACTCACATTACTTTTCTTTACTCTTATTCCTTTTGAAAAGATTTTCATACCAATATTAGAACCAAACTGATAATCGGCAATTTTAACTAATTTTCGAACCCATGATTTTAAATAATACTTCGATTTTGGTCTTTTGTCGTTCATTTTGAAATTATCTTTTAAATTCTTTATGATATTCTCCAGCGACTCCAATGAATCAGAAGTTGTAAGATTTTTGTAGACCTCTGTAAAATAAAATTGGTTGGGCAGTTTTTTCTGTGCTTTTAAAACAATATCCTTGTATCCTTTATCACTTACATGACATATAATTGGAATTTTTGTATTATACTTCTTAAGTAGATCAACTAACATTTGAGAAGCTAAATTAATCTCTTCATTATCCCAAAATCCAGTTACAGAAATATCATATGAATTTACAGGATATATATTTTCCAATTGTCTTGGTATAGCTCCAAGAGGGGAAGTAAGAATAATTTCTTGAAAATCTGGGAAATCAGGAAATTTTCTTAAAACACTGTGAAATTTCTTATGAGATTTTGATGCCGAGTATGGCTTTCTTGCAGAGCAAGGAAAAATTACAACTAATTTTGTCCATGGTTCAGGTGAAAAATATTTTATTAGTCTTTCCCTAAATTGATGAAAGTCCGGCCTAAAGTAAGAAGATGGACCAAAGCATTTAATTGCTGAGTAAGAATCTGCTATTGGAGTCTCATACTTTATTAAATCAAAATATTGTCTATCTAATACTTTCAAAATTGAAACGATTAGAACATCATCAAATGAAGATTTTTCTACAAATGCTCGGAAATCTTCTGTCCTTAAATATTGTTTTATTTTATTCATATAGGTTTTTGCTGTTATTAAATTATGTAAAGATAAATATTCAAATATTTCATCTGAGTATTTCACACTTTGAAAGTTCTTTAATTTTGTTTGACAAGCTACGCAGGAACAAGGAAAATATTTTACTTTATAAATTGGGAGTAAAAATTCTATTGTATCATAGAAATTCTCTGAAGTTAAATAAAGTAAATATGAAGTATCAATAAGATCAATACCTAAGTAAATTAAAATTGGAAAAAACTTAGGGATAATCCGTCCTGAAGCCATTAATACTAAATTATTATCAAAATTTTGCTTAATATTAATAATTAAATCCAAGACATTTCTATAATTTGTATAAGCAGTAAAAAAGTCAACTAAATTTAATAACTTAATATTTTTATTTTCTTTTATTAATGTGTTATATAGTTCAAGGAATTGTGGATGTTCAAATATTTTAATACTTAACCCAAAATTAAGTCCTGGAAACTTTTCTAAGAGTTTTTTTACTGACTCAATATAATATACAATTTCACTTTTAGCAAACTTTTCGTCAAGTATTGTGGTTGGAATATTGAAAGGGATTAGAAGAATAATATTATCTTCCGAAAAGACATCAATATTGTTTTCTAAAATTTCTACAAATGTTTGTAGTGTACCTGTATGGGTGAAAATGAAAGTTGTATTTCTAAACTTATCGCGCAAAAAGGCTATTTTTAGGAAAACTTCTTTTGATATTAAAAAAATTTCGTGGTTTTCAAACTCTTCCAAGAAGTTAACATCTTTCATTAGAAAGTTTCGCATAGGGAGAATAACGTTAGGTGTTGTTAAATATTTCTTAGGTTCCTTCGATAATTTGATTCTCCCGACCCTAGAATAACCTATCCGTTTATTTAAGATTTCATAGAAATAATTCATAATATACAAATAAAAAAATGATTCTAAAGTAAATAAATTAATATTCTTTAAATTTTTTAGAAGCAATCTGGAAAACTAATTTATATCATATGAATTTCAAAAAAGTATAAAATTAGTATACGGTTTTAACTCATCTAAAACAAAACTGGTGTAAGTATCTTCAATTTCTTCTGAACTATACAGATCCTTGATAAAAGATGCATAATCTTCAATTTTTTCCACTCTAACAATCGCAAATAATCCATATTGTTCACCTATTCTAAATAAATCAGTAATATTTTTGTGCATATCCAGCCTAAGAGCAAGCTCATTATATTTTGATGGATCTTTTGGTTTAATACGAAGGAGATATTTTCCTTTAAAACCTATTTTCTTTGGACAAAAATTTACTGTATAATTTAAGATGGCCCCTTGTCGTTCGAGTTTTTTAATTCTGTTATGAATAGTTGATTGTGAAATATCATCCTTGTTCAGAGAATTTAAAGTCATACTATACTTTTCATTCAGCAGATCTTTGATTTCATATGTTGAAATTGGTCTTAATCCTTGGTCATCTTGTAATATTTTTAAAATAAG
>JBHLKA010000200.1:0-3969 GCA_048887145.1 Candidatus Hodarchaeota archaeon | reverse complement strand
ATTAAATCAACTATAGAATTTAATTTTAAAAATTCCCATTTATGTGAAATTTCTTATAACTCATTCTTACCAGAATTGAATGTAAAAAAATCAAAAAGATCAAAAATATTAATGGAAAAAAAAGATAGTTCCTTAATATTTAAAATAGAAAGCAAAGATATTACTGCTTTTAGAGCTACGATTAATGAGATCATAGGATTTGGTAAGATTATCGATAATACTTTAAGAATTACCTATATTTAATAGGAATCATATTTGGCATTTCGTAAATTTCATATTATTACCTTCATTTTTAAATTTTAAAAACTAAAATGATTTAGAAAATGACACTTAATCTTGATAATTTACCAGAGGAGACAAAAAAGAAAATTCAAGAATTGACTACTTTAGGTCAAAATTTAGAATTTTTAACTCAGCAAAAAATTCAAATCGATACCTCCTTAAGAGAAACGGAACTTGCAATAGACGAGCTCACAAAAGCTTCTCCTGAAACTACTGTTTATAAAAGTATTGGGGGAATTCTTGTAAAAGCTGATAGAAATAAATTATTAGATGAGAAAAAATCATTTAAAACAACCCTTGAAATGAGATCAAAGACTCTCGAACAAAAAACGGAAAGAACACGAAAAACTTTTGAGACATTACAAAAATCTCTTCAAGCAGATTTCCAAAATAAATAAAAAAAATAACTATCAATGTTTCAATCTAGGATTAAATCTTTTATCACCTATTTAAAAGGTAAAAAAATCTTAATTATTACACACCATCCCGCTGATCTAGATGGGTTTGCGACTTCAATTGTCTTGCAGTTTTTTTTTCAAACTCTTTTTAAAAACCAAGAAATCTCTCTCTATTTTTCTGAATTTTCCAAGTTTATAAAGAGTTTCTTAAACAGATTTAAGAAAATGTTCCCTAATTTCAATTTTAAATCTCTTAATAATATAGTTGATTCAAATTTCGACGTTATAATAATAGTTGATACAAATAATTTAGATCAAGTTAAATTTTTTAAAGATTTTAAGATATTAGACCCTTCTATTCCTTTTATCTTTATTGATCATCATTTTAATTTAAACAATGAATATATTGGTAATTTAAAATCCCTAAATATAATTTTTGAGAATTATTCCTCGACAGCAGAAATAATTATCGAATTTTTTAGAAAATTTAAAATAAGAATTCCACGTCCTTATAAAGTACTACTAGCGACAGCAATTTTAACTGATTCTGGATTTTTCAATTATGGAAATAATCAAACTATTCATAATATTTCTAATTTAATGAAAGATGACATTTCTTTCCAAGAGATATTACCTTTACTGAATTCAGAATTAGATATTTCTGAAAGAATTGCTAAAATAAAAGGCTTGCAGAGGGTGGAATTATTAAGAATTGAAGAATGGCTCCTTGGAATAACGTATGTAAGTAGTTTCAGTGCTTCAGTAGCATCAATGCTAATAAGTATAGGGTTTGATATTAGTATAGTTTGTTCAGAGAATAAAGATGAAACTATAATTAGTACAAGAGCTAAAAAAGAAGTGTGTCTAAAAACGGGATTACATTTAGGTAAAATCTTAAGTGAAATTGGGGAGGCTAGTGCTGGCGGACATGATGGAGCTGCTTCTTTGAATTGCGATCTAGATTTAGAAGTTATACTGAAGAAAGTAATTGATAAAATAAAAAAAGTTTTAATTATCTAATGTTCTTAATAAATCAAAAAGAAGATTCATTACATTCCTATTATGTGTTTAATTAAGTTTGAGGACTTCTATTTTCGCTATAAAGGAAATGAGGAATATGCTTTAAGTAATATTAATTTAAAGATAGAGCGAAATAAGTTTATTTTATTAGCTGGTGAAACAGGTTCAGGAAAAACTTCATTGATTAGATGCATGAATGGATTAATACCTCAATTTTATGCTGGATATTATAAAGGATTTATAGAGGTAGCAGGAAAAGATACTACAAAAACTCCTATAGCAGACTTATCCACTGAAGTGGGTATAGTCTTTCAAAATCCTGAAAATCAATTGATTGCAATGAATGTAGAGCACGAAATTGCTTTTGGTATGGAAAATCTGGGAATGGAAAGAGATGTTATTAAAAAAAAATTGGAATATGCCATACAATTAACAGAAATTGAACGAATTACAGAAAAAGCACCATTTGAGATTAGTGGAGGAGAACAACAAAGAGTTGCTATTGCATCGATTTTAGTTTTAGATCCCGAGATTATTGTCTTAGATGAACCTACAGCTAATTTAGATCCATTGTTTGCTCAAAAAATCATCATGCTCCTAAAGAAGATTCAAGAAGAAAATGAACTTACAGTCATAATAAGTGAGCACAGGATGGATTTAGTCATCCCTATTGTTGATGAAATTATATTAATGAAAGAAGGGGAAATTATCGCACACAATAAAAAAGAACAGGTCATAAATAGTAAAGAATTTGAGAAATTAAAAATAAATAAACCCCGTATTTATTCTATATTCAAATCTTTAAAAAATGAAAGCTTAATTAAAAACGATATTCCTGTTTCTATAATTGAAGCTATTAAAACATTAAAAAATTTAAAATAACAATTAATGGTGAAAATAATTACTCTCCCAATAATAACGATGAAGAATGTTAATTACTTTTATCCGAATGGAACTCAAGCTTTAAAAAATATTTCTTTAAATATAGATAAGGGAGAATTTCTAGCGATTATGGGACAAAATGGAGCTGGAAAAACAACACTTATAAGAACGTTGAATGGTTTATTAAGACCATCTAAAGGAGTAATTTATATTGAAGGTGAAGATATATCCCTTAAAACTGTTGCTACTCTCTCTAAAAGAGTAGGAATTATATTTCAAAACCCGATGCATCAATTATTTTCTAATACTATTGAGGATGAACTTAAATTTTCATTAAAAAATCTTGGATTAAATAAGGAAGAAATAAGGGTAAATATAGATACATTTCTTGAAAAGTTTAATCTTTCAAAATATCGAGAACGCTCACCCTTAAATTTATCAGGAGGTGAATCAAAGAAATTGGCAATTGCCTCAATTATATGTAGAGATCCAAGAATTTTAATATTTGATGAACCAACCTTAGGACAAGATGCTAAAGAGATCAAGTTTTTTATTGATTTAATTAACCATGAATTAACAAAAAATAAAACTATAGTAATTGTTACTCACAATGTTGAATTCACTATGGAATATATACCTAGAACTGTTTTAATGACCGATGGGAAAATAATTGCAGATGGCCCAACAAAAGATGTGTTATCAAATAAAAAACTTCTCAAAGAATCGTCATTGATAATGCCTCAAATATATCAATTAAAAAATGAATTAAGAAATATTGGTTTTGACATTCCGGAAGAAATTTATAGGGAGTCTGATATGATAAATTTTCTCAGTGGCTATTTAAAAAAAATTAAATGAGGATAACAATTAAATGTCATTAGAATTTCTCAACGCATTTAAATTTTTAAAAAAGCAAAGTTTTATACATAAATTAGATCCACGAACCAAATTATTACTTGCGATAATCTACACTATTAATGCTTTATTATTTACAGAAATTATACCATTATTTTTAATTTTTTTAACTTTAATTCCTTTAATCCTAATAGGAAAGTTATTTAAACAGTGGATGAAGAGTATTCGAGGGCTCTCATTTCTCTATTTAATTATAATCATTTTAAACACATTATTTATAGCAGAAAAAGGTTTTTCATTCGCAATTTCAATGATAATTAGGATTTCTATAATGATTTCTGCTTTCTCGATATTTTTTTTGACAGTAGATCCAAATGATCTTGCTTTATCCTTTATTTCAATGAAAATACCGTATGAATTTGCTTTTTCCTTCTCATTAGCTTTTAGATTTGTGCCAACAATAGCAATGGAAGCACAAAATATCATTGATGCTCAACAAAGTAGAGGTTATGAAATGCAGAAAAAAGGCATA
>JBHLKA010000199.1:0-3986 GCA_048887145.1 Candidatus Hodarchaeota archaeon | reverse complement strand
TCTGCAGGAATTATCACATTGCCTTCATTATAAGGGCATGAGTTATTATTAAACTCATTTCCTATACAATCATCTTCACTGATACAGACACTATTTCCAATTAAAATGTTTTCCAAGATGGTGTTATTATTACTAGATTGCAAAAGTATCCCGATCTCATTGAAATTTGCGGTGTTTCCAGTTACATTATTAAAATTACTACCAAATACGGGATTCCCCAGAGAATAGACTCCAAATAAATATATCCCCACATGGCTGTTGTTGTTCGCAAAATTTCCCGATATGAGGTTAAAAAGACAATATAGGAGATAGATCCCATGAAATCGATTGTAATTTGCATTATTTCTCCAAATTACGCTAGTATAACAATTATATAAGCGTATTCCACTCACATTATTATTATTTGCTATGTTTTCCGAGATAGCATTATCATTACTAGATTGTACATCTATCCCATACAAATTGTAATTTGGATTGTTTCTCGTAATATTGTTATAATCACTAGCTAGTAAATATAATCCGTGTAAATTGTATTTTGCAATGTTTCCCGTAAAAATGTTATAATCACTAAACAATAAATATATCCCTATCTCATTGAAATTCACAATATTTCCAATAACAGAGTTATAATCACTATAATATAAATCTATTCCTTCCAAATTGTAATTTGCTGTGTTTCCCGTAATGTTGTTATAACAACTCCTTGATATATAAATCCCTTGGAGATTATAAATTGCGTTGTTATTGGATATAAAGTTGTTATTACTATAATGTAAATATGAAAAATAATCATTGTTATTTCCTGTGTTTTTCATAATTGTATTATAATCACTAAATCGTAAATGTATCCCATAATCATTGTTATTAATTATATTTTCGAATATCAGGTTGTTATTGCTATTATATAAAAACACTCCATTATTGAGATTATTATTTGCGGAGTTTCCTGAAATTTCGTTATTATCACTATACTCTAAGCGAATTCCCCCGAAATTAGATGAGCAATCGTTATTAATTATTTTGGAATTACTAACATGTAATAATAGGATTCCTGCGTAGGAATTAACTAATGATGAATTAAAGAGGGTACAATTTTCAATTTTAGAGTACACAGCGGAATTTTCAATCTTTATGCAACTTCCCGTACCTCCGCCATCTATTACTAGATCTTCAATGATATAAGGGTTATAGTAAGTACCATTCCCTGTGCATATACCAGCATCTTTAGTTGCAGACCAATTGTTATTAATATGAATTTTGCCCCATACTTTTGCAGACTTTAAACTTTCCTCTTCTAAAATAGTACTATCATAATAGGGTGCATTTTCATTACGATCTGCCCTATTGAAATTAAGATTACTGGCAAAGATAGGTGATAAAGCCAAAAAAATCCCTATAATCATTAAGAATAGATTTTTTTTAGATTTCTTTTTCATATTTTTTCAAATAATTTTTTCATTCGATGCTTTTTATAACTATCTTTAAGATATTCTGTTCATAAATCTAAAAATCAATCCCATTGGAAAAGCATTAAATAATAATTTATAATCATCACCTTTAGTATAGTCTAATCTAACTAGATAAATTAGGCTCTAAGAAATATAAATAAGATTCAAAACTTTTATGAACTCTATAGAACTGGCCTGATTGACCCAAATTACTTCAAAAAAGTTGAAAGGATAGCAAGTATGGGTGGTATCAGTTGTATAATTATGATTTGTAGTATTGTGGTTTTTTTTATTCTCACTGATTTCGTGTTTGGTTTCCCACTTCTATTAAATCCAGTTAGTATTATACTATTAGCAACATTATTAGTAAGTACTTGCTTATTTGGCACTGGGTTTATACTTGATCTAGCGTATGAACGCAAATTAACTAAAAGAGAAAAGGTATCTCAAATTAAAGAGTTATTGATATAAAAAAAATAAATACTCGAATTTATATTTAAGAATTAAATTATTGACTATTATTATCAGCTGGTTTTTTTGCGAATACCAAAATTCATTATGAAGGAATTGATAAAAATATCAGTTTCGAATAAATATATTCATTTTAAAATGAAAATTGGATTGCCCAGCCAACCTTTAAGGAAAACTTTGGAAGATATGATTATAAAATTAGATGATAATACTATTTTTGATGCTTATTTATATCCTAATGATTTTCATATTAAGTTAAATGGAGAATTATATCAAAATAATGAATTAAATCGAATTCATGATATCCCTATTCGTTCAGGCGATAGTATCGAAATATTAACTATTAATAGGTTTAAAATTTCTCCTGGAGAGTATAAGTTCACATTTAAGAATAGAAATTTTAATATGGGAGCCACAACCAAATTGAAAGTAATCCCTGAAATGGACTTTATCGAAAAATCAATAGGAATTAAATATTGTAAGTTTTGTGGGATAAAGATATCGAACTCAGATCAAAAATTTTGCGAATTTTGTGGTGCAAATATTAAATAATAAATTATAATAATTTCCTTTAGTAAAATTCATTTTTATTAGATAAATTTAAATGAACTAGATATAATTTCCTATAAACGAATTAAGATCTTTACTATAATGAGAAGAAGAAGTATAGGTTTTTTTCTAATGGGATTGGCAGCTATAATTCTTTTAATGCCTATTCCTTGTTTATTCATGACTCCCACATATTATGATGTTTTTGGAGAACCCATGCCTGTAGGAACTATATTTTTAATCTGTTTTATATCAGGTTTTGTTCTTTTTTGTGGAGGAGTAATGTTTTTAACGCTAAACTATGAAAGAGTATGAAATATTAATAATTATCTTCTAAAATAAAGGTTAATTTAAATATATAATCTGACAAGTTGAAAAGCAGATACTAATCTTGTGATCAGCACTTTATATATTATTATTTAAAAAATATAGTGTTTTATTTGGTAATTTCCTACTGAACACATGATTATATTTTTCTAGTTTCCCAAGATATTTAGTTAGTGTATTAGGATGTATGTGAAGTTTTTTTGTTAAAATGTATTTAGAGCATCCTCCAAGGTGAAGTTTTAGATATCTCAGAATTTTCTGTGTTTTAACAAGGGTAATAAAATGTAAATATTCTGCTTGGTAAGGATTTAAGTTATAATCAAAATAAATCTCACGGTTTTCAAATTTTCTTTTTTTAACTAATTTAAATTTTAACAGCATTGTTACGTGCCATTTTACGAGATATATCGACATACCTAATGAACTCACCAATCCCATAAAATGTATGCCAGGGTTATTTATTATGGTTTTATAAACAGCTAATCTATTTGGATTTTCAAGTATAGTTTTTATAGTATATTTAGATCTATCAACTATAATGTTTTTTTTAAAAAGTTGTTCTACTGCTGCTTCTATTCCATTATTATTTAAACCATCTGAGCATCGTAAAAACCTGGATTTAATGAAGGGGACTATTTTTTCCTTTTCTAATGTCCTATTTTTTGAGAGGTAATCTTGAATTATATTAAATACATCTATCTCTCGATCTGATAAAATTTTTAATCTGTTAAGATTTATATCAATTTGATTGTCATTATTGCTTTTTTTCTGTTTCTTTAAGATTATAACTAGTTCTATTGTTAATGAGAGGGTCAGAAAACTAGTACAATAGGAAAAAAGAATCTTTTGTGGAAATTCTAAAATGGTAATTTTTAGAGCAATGTAATAATTCTTATTAGGCAATAGATTATTAGGTTCATTGGTTTCATTAGGTTCATTGACATTTAACAAACTAAGATTATTCTCTCTATTTTTATAATCAATATAGATGAAAGTATTTAGAAAAACTAATACAAACCCTATAATTATAATACATTTTGCTTTTTGCTTCTTATTAATAAGTTTAGAAAAAATCATGAAATGTTTAAGGCTAATTTTAAGGTTATTTAATTACGAATCCAATTTAATGCTTTCTTGGCTTAAATAAGATTTTATATAATATTATAAATAATCACCAATAAGGAAATTGAA
>JBHLKA010000198.1:0-4060 GCA_048887145.1 Candidatus Hodarchaeota archaeon | reverse complement strand
TTTCAACAACCGAACTCATATTTATCAACTAAAATATTAAAAGATACAAAAAATTAATAGTTTTTCTTTATTTTAAACTATATAAAATACTAAAATTTCTGAAACTCGAAATTATGAATCCAAAAGAAGAATTTTATCATGAAATACCAGAAGACCATCCACGCTATCTAAGTCTTAAATACCGCCATAAAATAATTGAAGGAATGGAAAAACTAATAGTAGCAGAAGCCGGTCTTATCGCTCACGGTAGAGGAGAATGTTTTGATTATATTTTTGGAGAACAAACTAACGAAAATGCGAAAAAAGCAATAGAGGCTGCAGTAGCTCTAATACTACTAGCTGAACATCCAGTAATCAGTGTAAATGGTAACACTGCTGCGTTATGCGCTAAAGAGTTAGTATACTTTTCAAATATTACAAATGCTCAATTAGAAGTGAATTTATTTTATGCAAAGGAAGGAAGAATTAAAGCTATTAAAGCATTATTAGAAAATGCGGGAGCAAAGAATATTCTTGGAATTAATGAGGACATAATGGTTGAAATTGAAGAGCTTTCTAGCAATCGTAGAAAAGTGGATCCTCATGGAATTAAACTAGCAGATGTTGTGTTTGTTCCATTAGAAGACGGTGATAGAACAGAAGCTTTAAAAAAATTAGGTAAAAAAGTTATTGCAGTTGATTTGAATCCATTAAGTAGAACATCAATCTGGGCAGACATTACCATTGTAGATAATATCGTCAGAGTCTTACCAAAAATGATACAAATTGCAAAAAAACAAAAAAAATTGAAAAAGATAGAACTTCAAAATATATTCAAGCAATTTAATAATAAAAAAAATATACAAGATGCTCTCGATTTAATAATTAATTATATTGAAAAACAAAAGAGAGAAGTGTTTAAGATTTTGAAAGATTAGATTTAAAATTATTTTTCAATTAAAAAAGCTTAAAAAGTCCTAAAATAATATCTTATATAGCTAAATTTTTACAATTAGAGCTCGAGTAAAACTAAAGATGGGTACTGATAAAGATACACAGACTAATTATTTCAATATTTTCAATGATTCAATTATAATCAGAAGATGCACATTAGAAGACTTAGAGGGGGTGATTGAGGTAAATGAAAAAGAATTACCAGAAGATTATCCATATTTTTTCTATAAAAGTATTCTTGACAACTATGCAGATTCCTTTTTAGTGGCATCTAATTCTCGTGAAAAAGTAATTGGTTATATTATGTGGAGAGTTGAAAAACTACCATCAAAATACAATCTAGAATTTACTAATAAAGGTCATTTAGTTTCAATAGCTGTTTTAAAAGATTACAGGAGACAAGGAATTGCTTCAGCTTTATTAAATAAATCAATGCTAAAAGTAAAAAATCATAATATTGATGAATTTGTGTTGGAAGTGAGGGTAAGCAATCAAACCGCGATAAGTTTATATAAGAAATTTAAATTTAAAACTCATAGTATAAAAAATAAGTATTATCGAGATGGAGAAAATGCTTATTATATGACTTTAAAAGCATAAATCCTTCTCTTTAAGACTCCTCTAAACCTTTTATTAAGTTTGTTAATATTTCATTAATAGGAACTTTAATGCCTAATTCTCTAGCATATTCAACAATTTTTCCATTCATGAAATCAATTTCGGTCTTTTTACCTTTGATAACATCCTGCAACATTGAATTTTTATTATTGTATGTTTCTTTTGCTACAGAATATGTTAATTCAATGAAATCTCCCTTGGAAAGATCAATTTCTTTTAATTCTGCGATTCTTAGAGCTTCTTTAACTGCCCCCGCCATAATTTTCCTTAATCCTTCACTTTCTAATAACCTTCCATTTTTTAAGCGCGTTAAAGCTCCAAGAGCATTAATACCGATATTAACAAAAGCTTTTTCCCACGATTTTTCAACAATATCCTCAACAAACGAACTTTCAATACCAGCTAATTTTAAAATTGTTTCAAGTAAGTAGCGAGCATCTTGGTATTCCTCTTTACTTAATTTTGTAAAATCTTTAAAGGGAAATCCAATATATGTAAAGCCTCTCCCCGTGTGATAGACATAACCGGGGTTTTTCAATAATGCACCGTGAGATGTGACAATTCTTACTAGTTTATTTTTGTCATAATATTTTTTTATTTCATCTTCATTTCCAATTCCATTTTGTAAAATAACCAACCATTTAGTTTTCTCTATTAAATCCATATATTGAAATAAAGCTTTTCTAATATCATAAGTTTTTGTTGTAAGGAAAATAAAATCGAATCCAATATTATTATCAACTTGGCTTGATATATAATCTTCAAGATTTTTAAAAGCTTTTATATTATCTACGATACGAACAGAACCTTTTAGGTCAATTTTAAGACCGCTTTTGTTTATCTTTTTAGCATGATCTTCTCTACAGAAAAAAATTAATTCTGGTAAATAATTTTTAGATTGAATTGCTGCTAAATATCCACCAAATAAACTACCAATAGAACCTGCCCCAATAAATCCAATTTTAATTTGTTTTTTATCCATGAATAACTTGGGCTTCAATCATATAATTAATGGTTAAATAAATTTTAGTAATTTCATTTTATAAATTTGTTAAGGCCTAATTGACCCTTAGGAAAGGAACCTGATTTTTTTTTGATTTCCAAAATACTAATCTCATCTGGTGTATTTCTTGGCTTAAGACTTAATTCTCTCATCATCATTAATGAATTTTTTGCTGCATATCCAGAAAAATGATTGTTAAAATAAATACCAATATTTTGTGTCTGATTTATCACATCTTTAATGGAAATTGCCCATTTCTTTATTTCTTCTTCTTTGAAAAAATAATCGAACCAAATATCCTTACCATATCCGTGAAATCGAATATAGACAAATTTATTATTAGTAATATCCATACGGGGTGGTAATAATGGTTCAATTACAGCACAATAAGTTAAGCAATTCTGTTTTAAATATGTAAAAATTTCATCTCGCATCCATGATCTATCTCTAAATTCAATAGCTATATAATAATTCCCTTGTTTATACTCTTCAGGCCAATTAGCAATGAACTCTTTTAAGTTATTAAAATGCATATCCTTAGTAAATGAAGGGGGTAATTGTATTAAAAAAGCTAACAATTTTGAGGATTCTATTAATGGATTCATAACTTTTAAAAAATTTTCCAAATCAATTAAACATTTATCAATATCCAATTTTTTCTCATGAGTAATAGCTTGAGGAATTTTTACCGTAAAAAGAAAATCTTTAGGGGTTTTCTTGATCCAACTCTCTACTATATAACGGGAAGGTATATTATAGAACGTAGTATTGATTTCGTTTGTATAAAAAATTTGGGAGTAGTATGACAGAAAATCTTTTTTGGTTATACCTTGAGGATAAAAAGGTCCAACCCATTCATCATAACTCCACCCAGAGGTTCCAATTAATACTTTTTCTTTCAATAAGTTCACTTTTTATCCAAGCTACTTCCTAATTTTTATTAAAATTTATCATCCTTTTTCAGAGTTCGGAGACATTAAATTTTTAAAATTATTGTTTATTAATCATTTTGTTCTAAATCTAAAACCTATATGATAGACTTATAAAATTTATTAATTTTGACCATAAAATTTTTAATAAAGAAATTATTCTTATATTTCGTCGATGGTACTTCTTTAAGTTATAAAATTACAAATCTTTTACCATTGATAAGTTATTGGTTGGAACATATATCTCATCATAAACTGATGACATATGACCAATAGCAGGCACCGGCTTCATGGAAGTACACCAGGAAAGACTTTAGTCAAAATGTCTGGTGCTACGGGAAATGATTGCTTAATATAATCAATACATCGGTTATTTTAAGAATTCTGGGCCAAGCACTGACGATAAATAGGTTTTGTGCTCATAGGAACATACTCTTTATATTTAATAATTAAAGATCGTCTCGATTATCGTCTCTAAATACACAAGCCTTAGTGCAAGCAATCTGAATCTTTCCTTAAGTAGACGCCAATACGCCTCCGCTATTTGGTGGATATCTTGGCTTGGGCACCGATGAAG
>JBHLKA010000197.1:0-4134 GCA_048887145.1 Candidatus Hodarchaeota archaeon | reverse complement strand
GGGCTCTCTTGGGCTCCTTATTTCTTTATTCTAGCAATGGGATTAGTAATTTATGCAGTGATCAATGCAGCAGGTTACTATGGACAAAGAAAACAATGGTCATTTGTGATTATGTTCGGAATCATTCTTATTGCTTCAGTTAGCCTAGCAATGTTGATTATATTCTCCTAAAATCAATTATTTTTAAAATCAAACTTAAAAGTTCTAATAGACTCTATACCAAACCATCCACTAAAGTCGGATTAGCAGGGTTTATGGGCAGTTAATTACTAATTTTATACAAATTATCAAATTAAAAATAATTAGATTCTTATAAATCTTCATTTAATAGTATAATTAAAAATCGTGAAATTGAAATATAGAACAAAAGAAAATCTCAACGGTTGATATAAATTGGCCCAAGACTATGAGTATCTTTTTAAAACGATTGTTGTAGGAGATGGTGGTGTAGGTAAAACAGCTTTAACTGTTAGATTTTCAAAAGGAATTTTTACTGAAGATTATAAAATGACTATTGGAGTAGATTTCAACGTTAAAACAATATCTGTAGAAACGCCTGAAGGAGTAATTAAGTGCAAATTACAAGTATGGGACACAGGCGGGGAAGAACGATTTGGTCCTATAAGACCTATGTATTATCAAGGTTCCTTAGGCGCAATTTTAGTATTTGATCTTACAAATTATGCTAGTTTTGAGCATCTTCTCAAATGGATAGAAGAAGTACGTACCAATGTAAAATTTGAAATCCCTCTTTTGTTAGTTGGGAATAAAAACGATTTAGCTGACCAGAGGGCTGTTTCTATCGAAGAAGTAAATGATTTTGCAAAAGATTTCAACTTACGCTATATTGAAACCTCAGCAAAGACAGGAAAGAGTGTAGATGATTGCTTTTATGTTCTTACTTGTCTTATGGTCGGTATAGACGTCTCAGAGCTCAAACTCAGAATTTAATAAATTCGACTTATTAATATCAATGAGTAAGATTCAATATTATTTCTCAATACAAGCTTATAAGCTAATTATTTTATAAAATAAATAAAAGAGAGGTTAATCTAAAATGAAAAGTGACCAATATCCAGAAGAATTCAAACTAACAAAAACCCAATATTTGAATCAAAACGATATGAAATTTATGCAAAAGGAATTGAATAAAAATGTTTATGAGTTTAAAGAAGAAAACCCAGAATATGAAATATTTGATATTAATTTTATAAAAACTGGAACAGTACAGGGTTATTTGATTCTATTCTGGAAAAAAATAAAACTTTAATTTTATATCATTTTTTAAAGAACAAAATCAAAAAATTATGAATGTATTTCAAATTTTGGCTATTTGTGGAATGATAAGTCCAATCGTTTATACAGCGATGTGGGTTTTCGTAGGCAGTTTACAAGAGGATTATAGTCATATTAGAACTGATATTAGTTCCTTGTTTGCAGTTGGAGCGCCTAACAAGCGCCTAGCGCAACCGTTGATCATTATTTCTAGTGTCTTATTGTTTGTATTTTATATTGGATTACAGGAGGGTATAAACGATGGAGGAGGGTCAATTTTAGGACCTATTCTATTTTTGATTAGTTCAGTTTTAGGAATACTCGTTGCCCTTTTTTTCCCTCTTGATGCTGGAGGTGAAATAAAAACCATCAGGGGGAAAATGCATCTAATTCTTGTGGTTTTATCAGGAATATTGACGATTGCTGGGATGGTGGCACTGTGGTTACGATTACAGTTTGTAGCAAACTGGAGTGTTTTTGCTATATATTCACTTATTTCAGCTATAGTTTCTTTAATTCTTATAATTATTTCAGGTATATTCAGCGCAGGTAATTACAGGGGATTGCTCGAAAGAATAGGGGTCACTCCCTACCAAATCTATTACTTTGTTCTTGGTCTAATGGTATTCCTGAATAACTAAATTTGAATAGGGCTATTTAAAGAGTTTTGCTTAAAGTCCATTAAGTCCGATATTCTTAAATAGCAGAGAATGTTTCGTTACCAATGAAATCTTTATTGGTTTTGTTTTCATATCATCACAAGAATACTGAGAAAATCGCTAATGTCATCGCAAAAGTTCTTGATGCGCAGATAAAAACGCCAGAACAAATTAAGGCTGAAGAGCTTCAAGAATACGGTCTAACAGGCTTTGGTTCAGGGATATACGGTGGAAAACACCATAAACTTCTGCTTGACCTTGCCGATACACTACCTCATGTACCCAACAGGAAAGCATTTATTTTTTCAACTGCTGCATTGACAGAAAAAGCCAAAGTCGCCAAAGATCACTCGTTACTTAGGGAAAAACTGCAATCGAAAGGTTATGTAATTCTCGATGACTTTCAGTGTAAAGGTTTTAACACAAATAGTTTCTTGAAATATTTTGGGGGAATGAATAAGGGTAGACCGAATGCTGAAGACCTTAAACATGCGGAAGAATTTGCTCAAAATCTAAAGCAGAACCTCTAAAAATAAGTGAATGAAATGACTGGACTTTTTATTGAAGAAAAGTATAAAATCCCATTGGTTATAATTCTAATAGGAGCACTTCTGATAGGGGGAGATATAGTGAGTTTAGGACTTTTGAGTTCTGGAGGGTTTCCAACGATTCTTGTCGGATGTCTTTTAGTAATATTGGGTGGGATAGTGATTTTATTCATTAAGAAAAATGAAATTGTGGGGGAGATATCAAGAAGAATCCAGGATTATTTTACTAAAAATGCAATTATCTCGATCATATCAGTGCTCGTTGCATTAGTAATTTATTTAATATCTGCTCCACCAGATCTTGTTTCAGCTGTGTATAGGTATTTCAATATTTGGACTTATGGTTCTACGGATTATAGAACTCTTTTAAGTTTGGTAACTATACCCTTTTTATTAATTGGAATGATATTTGGTCTAAAAGGTTTCAAAGAAGAGAAAGTAGCTATTGTAGAAATGATTGGAGGGATAATTGGTTTAATTTTGCTAATTATGAGTATTTTACCATTCATAGTTTCTATTATAGGTCTTGCGGTTCCCTTCTTCATCTAATAAGGTTCATTGAAAATTGGGTCCAATTATTGAATAAATTGTTCCAAAATTCATTTTTCGAACGGGAGCCTCTTTCATTTCGGTCCACTGTGTTCCATCCCACCGAAAGATTTTATTTGAATGCGGATTTGAGAACCTAATATCAATATCTTCATCTATCGTTCCTAAAAATCGCCAGAGGAAGTTTTTGCTAGCACGCGTACCCCCATGATGCCAATTTCCCGGTAATAGAGGCTCGAATCGCCAAGTATCAGAATCGTAATTATAGACTAAATGTTGCCTTTTAACGGGCCCTTTATAATTTTCTGATTTTGGGCTGTAAAAGTCTTCATTAATATTCCATCCGCCTATAATATGTAATTCATTTCGCCATTTGTCTCCTGACCCATCAGTAGTAGGAATTGGGCATGAAGCCATCACTT
Organism: Candidatus Hodarchaeota archaeon; assembly: GCA_048887145.1. Taxonomy (GTDB): domain Archaea; phylum Asgardarchaeota; class Lokiarchaeia; order Sigyniarchaeales; family SOKP01; genus SOKP01. The sequence continues at coordinate 681 of JBHLKA010000197.1, read as the reverse complement.
CCCATTTATCTTTTTTAGGATTGTAGCGCTGATTTAAAGCCCCCTCATAAGTGTTTTGTTCGGGATTATTTCCTGTATTCCCAGTGGAATAGTAGAGCCATCCATTATGATAAGTGGGAAGTGGAAATGATTGCGAAAATGGAGCATCCGCAACATCAGTTTTCCATGTATCATGTAATAGATCATACCTCCAATTCCAATTCACGCGATTAAATGGGCCTTGAGCACTATCACCTCCAAATAGATAAATATAACGATTATTAATAACAGGATAAAATTTACCTAATTTACTGCGTGGTTCTGGCATCATATTATAAAGTTCCCAGGTATCCTCTTCTATTTTATAGACTTGAACGTAATCAGAGCACCCAGAATGAGGTTTAGTTTTCCCTCCGAAGCAAAAGATTTTGTTCTCGAAAAAAGTCCAGCCAGCACCTTGGACAGCGTGAGGCATTGGAGTTAATTGACCGTTTTCACTGCTATGCCATTCATTGGTGTTGATATTATAAACAGTGGTATCTCCAACTGTATATTTATTTTCCACTTTTCCGCCAATAGCCCATAAGAACTCTCCTTTACTCATAATTATCTTCACTTTCCTTAAGTTTTACATTTTTGGAACTCATAGAGTTATATGATCAAAATTAAATCATGATTCTATAAACACTAGTCAGCATATTA
>JBHLKA010000196.1:0-4253 GCA_048887145.1 Candidatus Hodarchaeota archaeon | reverse complement strand
TGCTATTTTTCATATGAAAAAATTATTACAAATTGAAGACTCTGAGATTGAATTTATTACTTGTGATGCTCATCCGGTTTTTGTCTCTACTAAATTAGGTAAAGAATTAGCTTCTTTATATGATGTGCAATTGTATCCTATTCAACATCATTACGCCCATATTTTGAGCTTAATGGCTGAGAGTAATATTAAGAAAGATGAAAAAGTTGTAGGGATTAGTGTTGATGGGGTTGGTTATGGAGATGATGGAAATATTTGGGGTGGTGAAATATTATTATGTTCTTATAATGATTATAAACGATTGGGACACTTGCAATACCAACCTATGTTAGGAGGAGACCGTTGTACTAAATATCCAGCAAGAATGGTTGCTTCAATAGTATTAAATTCCAGTGAAGTCAAAGAAGCAAATAAAATCTTCGCAACGCTCAATTTAAAAAATGATTTAGAATATAAAGAAAAAGAGTTAGAAACACTAATTTCTCAATTTAGAATCGCAAATGATACCTTTCCAAATCAGAATATTCCCCTAACAAGCTCAACGGGAAGAATTTTTGACAGTGTATCTTTTATTTTAGGGGCTTCAAACATTAAAACTTATAGGGGTGAACCTGCTATGAGGCTGGAAGGTTTAGCAGCTAAAGGAAATCCTGAAAATGTAGATCTTGAAGTTAAATATTCTCAAGAAGATGGAATTTATGTTATTAACACATCAGATTTAATTTTAAAAATCATAGAAATGAAACAAAAATTCATATATAATAAAGCTGACATTGCTGCTGCTTTTCAAAAAAAATTAGGAAATTGTTTTGCTGAGTTAGCAATAAAAATTGCTAAATCCCATAATATTAATATAATAGGATTAAGTGGTGGAGTTGCATATAACTATGCTTTTTCAAATGCAATAAAAAAAAAGGTAATTGAAAATGGTTTTTCTTTTATAGAACATCATCTTATACCACCTGGAGATGCTGGAATTAGTACTGGACAATTAATAGGGGGACTATTTGAGCACATAAAATAAAAAATAAGAAATCGTAAGAATTTTTAGAATTTGCTTAAATACAATCATCTTAACTTTTTAAAATCTTATTGGATTAATAATTTCATTTAAAATTGATCTTAGTAGATATTATTTTATGGGTGGGTTATTCGGAGTTTTTTCAGATTCTGATTGCGTTAATAATCTTTTTTATGGAACAGATTATCATACCCATTTAGGAACTGTAAGGGGAGGTTTGGCGGTGAAAAATGCTGATGGATTTCAAAGATACATTAAAGATATCACAAATGCTCAATTTAGGTCAAAATTCGAAAGGGACATTAAGAAAATGCATGGAAATATGGGTATTGGAGTAATTAGTGATACTGATGACCAACCCTTAATAATTAACTCGCATTTAGGTGTTTTCGCGATAGTTACTGTTGGAAAAATTAATAATGTAGAAAATCTTACAACAAAAGCACTTAAAAACGGAGTACACTTTTCAGAAATGCGGGGAGGAGAAATTAATCCGACTGAATTAGTCGCAACCATCATTAGTCAAGGATCTACATTTGAGGAGGGTATTAAAAAAGTCCAAGATATGATTGATGGTTCATGTACCATGCTTTTGATGACAACCGAGGGAATATATGCAGTAAGAGACAAATATGGTCGTACTCCTCTCATTTTAGGAGAAAAACCCGGCTCTTATGCAATTACAATGGAAACATGTGCATTTCCTAATCTTGGATTTAAAACAATAAAATATCTCGGACCGGGTGAAGTTATTTTGATAAACAAAAATGGGCTTGAACAAAAAATTCAGCCCGGAAACCGCTTACAAATATGTTCCTTCTTATGGGTTTATTATGGATATCCCGCATCTAGTTATGAGGGTATTAATGTAGAGACTGTTCGCTATAGGTGTGGTGCTTATTTGGCAAAAAATGACGATGTAAAAATTGATCTAGTCTCAGGCATTCCAGATTCGGGAACAGCTCATGGTTTGGGTTATGCAAATGAAGCAAAAATCCCTTTTTCCCGTCCTTTTGTAAAATTCACGCCTACATGGCCTCGTAGTTTCACACCTCAAGATCAAAATGTTAGAGACAAGGTTGCGAAAATGAAACTCATCCCAATCATGGATCTAATTAATGATAAACGCTTGCTCTTCTGTGAAGATTCGATTGTAAGAGGAACACAGTTAATAAAAACAATTCAAAGATTATATGATTATGGAGCTAAAGAAATTCATATGCGACCCGCTTGTCCTCCACTAGTTTTTAGTTGTCAATTCCTGAATTTCTCACGATCTCGTTCTGAATTAGATTTAGCGGGGCGATGGGCCATAAAAGAATCAATTGGTAAGGATATAGATAATCCCATCGAATATACAAATCCAGAATCACAAAAATATAAAGAAATGGTAGAAATTATACGTAAGAGGCTAAAATTAACGAGCTTGAAATATCAAAAACTTGAAGATTTAGTTAAAGCAATAGGTTTACCAAAAGAGAAGCTTTGCACTTATTGCTGGGACGGCAAAGGGTTAATAATATCCTTAGAAACGGAAGAAGAAGAATCAATTATTAATAAACTAGAATAAAAAAAGATAGAGAGAATTCATTTAATTCTACTCATTGCGATTGAATTTTCTAATTCGGCAATTTTTTTGACTGATTTCAAAGGATAGTCTCCCGTAAGGCATGCTAAGCATAATTGGCTCCTTTTTTTTCCAATAGCTTCAATTAAATCATCAATAGTTTGATATCTTAATGTATCTGCACCAATTGTTTTTCGAACCTTCTCAATGTAATCTTCATTTCCATATAATATTTGATATCTCCCTGCGATTAATTCTTCTCTTGTGGGGAAATCTATACCCATATAACAAGCAGATACAATAGGAGGGCAACTAATTCGAAGATTAACGGTTTTTGCACCTCCTTTCTCCCTTAATAATGTGACAATTTGTTGTGTTGTTGTTCCACGTACAATAGAATCATCTAAAATGATAACATCTTTACCTTGAACTACACTTTTAATTGGGTTGAGTTTTTCTTTTACAGCTATTTTACGGTTTGCTTGACCAGGCATGATGAAAGTCCTATGAACATATCTATTTTTCATTAACCCTTCAGAGTAGGGTAATTTTGCTTCATGGGCATAACCAACAGCTACACTACGCCCAGAATCAGGTACAGGAACTACAATTGCGTTTTTTCTAAATTCTGGATCTTTTAAGAGGGGATCCTTTTTAGCTAAGTTTATTCCTAACCTTAATCTTGCTTCTGCAACAGACACACCATCTATAATAGAGTCAGGACGAGCAAAGTAAACAAATTCGAATTGACATAAGGCAGATCTTTCTTTTTTCATTAATGCTTTAGATTTAATATCTTTTTGATGGCTTAAATGGACGATTTCTCCTGGTTCCACATCTCTCAAGAATTTGCCTCCCACCGCATCAATACCACAGGATTCAGATGAGACTAAATAGATGTTCCTTTTTTCTGTTTTTAATTCACCAATGCATAAAGGTTTAAAACCTAGAGGATCTCGCATTGCATAAATATCGCCCTCTGGAGTTAAAAGAATCAAAGAATAGGAACCGTCAAAAAATTTACTGGTGATTTTTAAGATTTCTGGCCAACTCTCAGTGCCCAAAGCAATTGAAGCAATGAATTGTGCAGCAATTTCCGTATCTGTATTAGTGATAAATACTTTACCCATATTTTCCATATCTTTTTTGAGATCTAAATAATTCGGGATGGTTCCATTGAAAGCCATTGAAAATTCGATTTCATTATTCTTAATATGATATGGTTGTATATAATCAAGGGTGGTATATTCCTCTGAACCAGTAGTAGCATATCTATTATGTCCAATTCCAATATTACCCCAGAAATTTGATAGTACTTTGTTATTAAGTACTGTTGATACTAGTCCCTTTTTCTTATAAGTGTATATTCGACCTCCAGTTTTAAGTATAGAAATACCAGCTGATTCCTGACCTCTGTGTTGCTGCGCAATAAGACCAGTATATAAGATGTTTGACACGGAATATCCTAAATCATTGCAAGTAACTCCAAAAACAGCACAATGTTCTTTTGGTTTTTCTCTAATGAGAATTTTTTTACTATTAAATGTCATAATTTTTAGTGTTTTGAGAAGGAGATTTACAAATTTAACTTTAGATACAATTAATTTAAATGAGTTATAATTTTTAATTATTAGTTTAATAGAATATTATTAAATTATAAAATAA
>JBHLKA010000195.1:0-4331 GCA_048887145.1 Candidatus Hodarchaeota archaeon | reverse complement strand
CATTTTAAATGATTTTGTGCCTTTAGTTGTTCAATTATCCTTGTTTATAGTGATTTCATATTATTATCGCATAGAGCCTTATTTAGATCACATCAAGCACCAGATTCACTTATAACTACTGGTATTTTAGCTTATATGAGAAATCCGATGTAATTTGGGATATTATCAATCTATGTATCATTTATGTTTTTATCAATTTCTTTATTTTCAATTGGCTTATTCTTTCTGGTATTTTTAACTTATAACAAGATGGTGAATTTTGAAGAAAAGATTCTTATAAATATGTTTGGTGAAGAATTTTTTGATTATAAGAAAAAAGTATCGAAATGGATTCCGAATCCTTTTAAAAAATCTTAAGCATGAATAATTAATAAATTAATAACCAAACTTATCTTAACAAATCTCTAATTATTATTTATAGATTTTAAGAATAATGTCTGAAAATTTTATGATCCAAAAAAAAATTGCAGCATTTCCAAAATTAGAAAATATTTCAACAGAGTTCAATGAAAAAAAAAATATAATATTACACCACGGATTATCACACGATTTTTTAAAAACGATTCCAGATAAAATAATTAGATTGATTATAACGTCACCACCATATAATCTTGGAAAGGTATATGAAAATGAAGTGGAGTTTGACAAATACTTAATGGAACAAGAATTAGTAATTAATGAATTAATCAGAGTTTTGGTAGATAATGGAAGTATTTGTTGGGAGATAGGTAATTATGTAAAAAATGGAGAGGTATATCCATTAGATGTTTACTTCTATGATATCTTCAAAAAGCACGATTTAAAACTAAGAAATAGGATTATTTGGCATTTTGGACATGGTTTGCATTGTAAAAACAGATTTTCAGGAAGATATGAAACAATCTTATGGTTTACTAAAAATGATAATTATATTTTTAATTTGGATATTGTAAGAATCCCACACAAATATCCAGGTAAAAGAGCATATAAGGGTCCCAATAAAGGCAAACCTTCAGGAAATCCCCTTGGAAAAAATCCTTCTGATGTATGGAAAATTCTTAATAAAGATTGGGAAAGTGCTTTTTGGGAATTTCCAAATGTAAAATCAAATCACCCTGAAAAAACAATTCATCCTTGCCAATTTCCTATAGAATTAGTGGAAAGATGTATTTTAGCATTAACTAATGAAAACGATTATATTCTTGATCCATATTGTGGAGTAGGATCAAGTTTGATTGCCGGAATTAAACATAATAGAAGAGTAATCGGTGTTGATAAGGAATTAGAGTACATTAATATAACTAAAAAGAGAATAGAGCAATATTTTCAGGGTAAATTAAAAATGCGCCCTTTAAATAAAAAACTTCATCAACCTACGGGAAGAGAGAAGGTTTCTCAAATACCAAAGGAATGGAAAAATGTACAAGATCGAAAAAGAAATATAAATTAGAAATGGCACATAAACATAAAAAGCATGAATGGACAGAGGAACGATCGAAAAGGTTCATAATATCAGTGCAAAATAGAATTGAAAAAAGATATACACCATTTTTAAAGAAGATTTACAGTTTAATGAAAAAATATACTATTAATGAAAATGGAAGAATCTTAGATATTGGATGTGGGCCTGGTTTTTTACTTTTTGAATTAAAAAAATTAGCGCCTAAAACTAAAATTATAGGAATAGATTCATCAGAACTAATGATAAATACCGCTATTAAAAAAGCTAAAGAACAAAAAATTAACAATTTTGAATTTAAAAAGAGTTATGCAGAAAATGTCCCTATTGAGGACAATTATGTAGATTTATTAACCTGTTTCAATAGTTTACATGATTTTGACGATTGGAAACAGGTATTAAAAGAATGTTTTCGGATATTATGTAAAAATGGAATATTTATATTGCATGATAGAAGTGGAGTTTATCCTAGATGGAAATTTATTAGGGTAATATTTAGGATTGGCATAAGAAATGCTATTAGATACTATAAAACTAGGCATTCATGGTTAGAACCAAATTTGGTTGAAACTATCATGATCGAGACTGGATTCCAAATTTTATCATTAGAAAAAAAAGAGCATTATATTATTGTAGGAAGAAAATAAAATATCCTATTACTGTTGCTTCAAATATATTTTACACTTTTGTATTTTTCTAGTTTTAAAATGCAATTAAAGATTTTATATAGTTTTAATCATAAAGATCAAATATGGTTGAAAAATCAGAAATTTATAGAGAATTACAAAAACACCTTGATAAGATGCCTGTTGGTTATCCAGCAACAGAATCTGGCGTAGAAATACGAATTCTAAAACATCTTTTTTCTCCTAAACAAGCAGAATTAGCCCTTTATCTAAAATATCAACCGTTGCCTCTTGAAAAGATTTATAGGAAAGCGAAAAAACTTGGAATCAATGTAGAGGAGCTTGAAAAAAAGTTAGATGAAATGTATAATGAAGGGCTTATTAATTATGGAAAAAGTGGAGAAGAAAAATTTTATGCAAATGCTCCTTTAGCGATTGGAATGTATGAATACCAATTAAATTCTCTCTCAGAAGATTTTGTGAAAGATATCTATCAATATTTTGAAGAAGCTTTCATAGAGGAATATAATAAACCTGGAATTCCACAATTGCGTACAATCCCCGTTGAACAGAGCTTAACTCCTGAACAAACTATCTCAACTTATGATGACCTTAGAACGATCATTGAAAACATTGGAGAGCCCATAGCTGTAGCAGAGTGCATCTGTAGGAAAGCTAAGGATCTTATTGATGATCCTTGTAAAAAAACCAATCTTCGAGAAATTTGTTTTTCTTTTAGAAGAGCGGCAGAGGCTTATATTGAACGTGGCTTTGGAAAGAAAATTTCAAAAGAAGAAGCTTTAAATCTTTTAGAAAAGGCTGAAGAAGATGGATTAGTTTTACAGCCGGGAAATTCTATGAGACCAATGTGCATATGTTGTTGTTGTAGTTGCTGTTGCGAACTTCTAGTAAGCCAAGGTAGACTTTCTGAACCTGCACAGTTTTTTGCTACTAACTACCTTGCTGAAGTTGATGAGGATTTATGCATAGGATGTGGTACATGCGAAGAGAGATGTAATATGGATGCTGTACATGTTGAAGATGCTATTGCTCATGTAGATAAGACACGATGTATAGGATGTGGAGTTTGCGTTCCTACTTGTACATCTGAAGCAATAAAACTTTATAAGAAAGAAGAGGAAATTATCCCCCCTAAAAATACGGCAGCCACATATAGGGGAATAATGGATAAAAAGGCGGAATTAGCAAGAGTAGAAAAAAGCTAGAATCTAGAATTGTTCTTTTCTCTAAATTTTTCTTTTTTATTATTAATTTTGAATTAATATTCGTTTTGAAATAAAATTAAAATACGGTCTCCACTTCTTTTAAATAATTTAAACTATAAATTTTTGATAATTCTTTAAAAAAATAAATGAAGGTAAATTAAAAAATGAGTGATGAAATTAGCGAAGAAAGCTTCTGGATGGGAATGATAAAAAAACATTGGTATGTCCTAATTATCTACGGTATCGCTTTAGCTGGATTAATTGCTGGAGGATTTATAGTATTCTGGAAATACATTGAATCATGGAGTGTATATCCTCCAACTACAACCTTTGACCAGTTTTCATTAGGAGGATTGGTTCTATGGGTGATATGGTTGATTTTATGGGAATTATTATATGTATGGCTTCCAGTTATCGGATATTGCGTAATTGTAACGGTAATTCTTTGGTATAAAATTTTACCTGAAGAAGATAAACAGGCAATAAAAAGTAGAGAGAAAAAAGAGAAAAAAAAGGCAAAAAAGTATGGCGGAGGCAGTGGTGGAGCAGGTATCTTATTCTTTCTCGTTTTCATGTTAGTCGTTTATATCGATGGGTATTACTGGACGCCCGCCGGTAGTTTAGACTACAGCTATTATATCTATGCTTACCTTTGGGGAATTTTTTGGGTCTGTATAGTCCTTGGCATTCCATTTTTAATTATCATAATAATCTACTTAAGTAGAAAATGGAAAAAAGCACCAGAATAATTTCTTTTTTTTAACTATTTTTTTTTTAATTAATCTTGAAAAACTGGAAATAAATAATAAGTTCGAATATATTTTTCTCAATTCGATTAAGAATAAGTTGCTTAAAACAACATCATTACCCTGAGCAAATGAAGTTTGAAAATTGATTATAAAACTCAAAAATAAAACAGAGCTAAATCCACAAATAAAGAAAAGTCTATATTTCTCAGAAATATCTGATTATTTAGTTATAATCTTTTTATAATTTAATTGTAAACATATAATTATTCAATAACTATTAAAAAGCGAGAAA
>JBHLKA010000194.1:0-4355 GCA_048887145.1 Candidatus Hodarchaeota archaeon | reverse complement strand
ATACCTAAAATGATTGAGATTTTCAGTAAATTATTCCTCAAGAAATTTATTTCAAATTTGAGACCAAAACTAAGAATCATCCAAGGTAGATTAAAAAAAATAATAAGCAAAAAGAGGATCCAATTATTTAAAACGAAAAAGTCTAAAAATAATGAGGAAAATAAGCTTATTAAAATTAGAGCAGCTCCAAATAGCCGGATCAAACTCAATTTTTTAGCTTTAATACTCATAATGATTAATTAGTTTATTAATAAAATTGTATCGAAATCAAGTTAATATGATATCTTTATAATTATAAATGTCTAATTCTGAATTATTATTAAATATTTTAATTTGTCAATTTCATAATGTAAAGAAGATTGATTTCATTGGATAAAGAGAATGTATTTAAAGAATTAGAGAATATTGTTGGAAAAGATTTTGTATCAAATAGAGAAGAAGATTTATATATTTATTCTCAAGATCCAGGGGCTTCATTACCTCGTAAGGTCGATTTTGTAGTAATGCCAGAAAAAGTAGAAGAAATACAAAAGATTGTAAAATTAGCCAATCAAGAGAAAATTCCAATTGTTCCTATGGGGGGAGGTTTAACTTTGAGTGGATTAATAATTCCTGTAAAAGGGGGCATTGTTATGGATATGAAACGCATGAATAATATCATTGAAGTAAATGAACTAAGTAAATATGCACTTATGGAAGCAGGAGTTACTACAGGACAATTACTTTCATTTTTAAATGAGAATTATCCAAATTTACAACCTCCAGTACCGGATGCTCCTCCTTCAGCAACTGTTGCTGGTAATGTATTGATTCATGGCTCAGGATATTTATCTCAGAAATATGGTGGTCATGGTACTATGATAAATGGGTTAGAAGTAATTCTTCCAAATGGAGATATATGCAAAATGGGATCTTGTGCGGTTTCTAAATATTGGTTTGCCAGAGGACCTATTCCAGATCTTATTGGCTTGTTTACTAGTTCATTCGGTACGATGGGAATTGTCACTAAACTTTCAGTTCAGTTGTTTGATAAACCAAAATTTCGAGAAGTAATATTCGGATTATTAAATGACCCGAAAGACATACCTAATATTCTCCTAAAAATAACTGAAACTGGTTTAGCTGAGGATGTTATACTTGGGATGCAAGATAAACCCGACTGGGTGAAGGGGTATATTATAATTATAATGTATGTTACTGGTGAAACACAAGAAGAAATAGATTCTCATACAAAAATATTTAAACGAATATTTCGTAAAGCAAAAGCAAGGTATATGAAACCACCAGAAAGATTGAGAAAAAATTATTTAGAAAAACCTATTATTACTGCAGCAATTGCGGCAGATTATAGAAAAGGTGGCGGTTTTGAATATGTTGGAGCTAATATGCCTCTTGAAAGTATTCCCGAAGCTTATAGAAGGGGTGCTGAAATCTCAAAAAAATATGGAATCGTACCAACACTAGGATCACGGTTGATAGGGGGAACTCATAATATTGTTATGTTCTTTTCATATTCATTTAATCGGAGTGATCCCAAAGACATGGAAAATGCCAGAAATGCTTTACATGAAACCAATAAATTAGCTTTGGAATTAGGGGGCATTCCATGGAAAGCAGAATTATCAGGACAACAATTAATTCTTGAAAAGATGGACCCCAACTATAAAAAATTATTTGACAATATTAGAAACACTATTGATCCAAATGGAATAATGAATCCAGGAAACTGGGAGGTGAAGTAAAAATAATTATTAATTCTGAACAAGATTGGAAAGATATGGTTCATAGATGTTTTCGTTGTGGTTATTGTAAATTCACTCATGATTATGCTGATTTTAACTGTCCTAGTTATAAGAAATTTAAATTTGAAACTTATAGTACAGGTGGAAGAATATGGTTAATTTATGGGATAATAAGTGGAGAGATTCAATGGGACTCAGGTGTGGCAAATGTATTATATGCATGTACTACATGCGGAAATTGCACAGAAAATTGCGTATTTGATAAGTTTAAAGATTTTCTTGTTGATTTTATTGAATCTGCTCGAACTGAAGCCGTAAAAAAAGGATTTTGTCTAGAAAACCAGAGAGCTCTTTTGGAACGCACTGAAAATAGGGAGATGTTTAATCCCTATGGAGAAATTAATTCCAATAATGAAGAATTGAAGAATAAATATGATTTACCAGATAAAGCAGAATGGGTTTACTTTATTGGATGCACATCTAATTATCGTCAAAAGAATCTAAGAGACGCTACGCTAAATTTTCTTAGGAAAGCAAAAATAGATTTTACTTTGATAGATGAACATTGTTGTTGTAGCCCAATTATAAGGACTGGACAAACTAAGCCAGTAAAAGATTTTATGAATTATAATCTAACTCAAATTAAGAACACAGGAGCAACGAAAGTTATTACATCGTGTGCTGGCTGTTATAGAACTTTAAAGAAAGATTGGTCTAAATTTGAGGCAGATTTAGGCATTGAGATATTTCATACGATAGAATTAGTAAAAAAACTTTTAGATGACGATAAAATTAAATTTAAATCAGAATATAACAAAAAAGTAACCTATCATGACCCTTGCCATTTAGGAAGACATATGGGAGTTTATGAAACTCCTAGAAAGGTTCTTAAACAAATACCTGGAGTTGAATTAGTAGAAATGAAACGCAATAGGGAGAATGCCTGGTGTTGTGGGGCAGGTGGTGGAGTAAAGATTGGATATCCAGATTGGGCTGTTGAAATTTCAGGAGAACGCTTAGAAGAGGCAAAACAAACAGGAGCAATTGAAATTACTTCAGTTTGTCCATTCTGTAAGACTAATTTGTCAGATGCTAATCAAAAATATAACATGAGTTTTGAAATAATTGATATAATTGAAATTTTTGATAAATTAGATTATGAAATACTGGATTGAACCTAATAATTAAAATACTTTCATTCTTATTTTATTTAGGATCCTTTTAAGTTAATTTATTTAAGGTGGATTTATTGAGATTAGGAGCTCATATGAGTGTAAGTGGTGGAAAATACATGGCTCTTGAAAGAGGTAAAGAACTTGGTTGTGAAGCAATTCAGGTTTTTATAAGGAATGTACGAGGGTGGGCATCTAAACCTTTAGAACAAAAAGAAATTAATGAATTTTTAGAAATAAAAGCGAAATTTCAAGAAGAAATTTGGCCATTACTCTCTCATAATAGCTATTTAATCAATTTAGCAACTTCGGATCAAGAGAAACTTACCAAGTCTTATATGGCCATGCTAGATGAATTAGTTAAAGCTGAACAACTTAAATTAGATTATGTAGTAATCCATCCGGGAACTTATAATTTTGAGGATGAAAACGAGACCAAAAAAACTGGGTTAACTCGTATTGCTGAACAATTAAACAAATTAATAAAGAATACTGATGAATCTAAAGTCAAAATATTATTAGAAACTGTTGCAGGACAAGGTCATAACTTAGGGCGTAAGTTTCATCATTTAAAGTTTGTTATTGATAAAATTAATAAAAAAAGTCGAATCGGAGTATGTTTTGATACATGTCATTCTTTTTCTTCTGGGTATGATTTTACATCCAAAAAGAAATATAATGAAATGTGGGATGAATTTGATAATGTTGTAGGATTAGATTATCTCTTTGCTTTTCATCTTAATGATTCTGAAAAAGGTTTAGGATCTCGAGTGGATCGTCATACTCATATAGGGCAAGGAAAAATAGGCAAAGATGTATTTGGATTTTTTGTCAATGATGAGAGATTTAAAGATCATCCTGGTATTTTAGAAACACCAAAAGGCAAAGATCTGAAAGAGGATGTTATGAATTTATCCACATTAAAGTCGCTTATAAAAAAATAGATTTATTCTAAGTCAAACCATACAGGAGTTCTATCATCAACTAAACCATTATAATTCATTGTTAATTCCTCACCCTCAGAAATATCTCTAATTGCAGAAAATTCAATTGCTTTTTTCTCATAATCATACAAATATTTAACATTAGGTTCAAAGGAATGATTGATAAATTGGCTTATGCTTAGTGTTATAGCATTTTTAAATTCCGGTAAATGTTTTGGATCTTCCCAGATATAACAATAATCATATAATCTTGTTTGACATATTTTTTTGTAATCTTTATTTGGGATAGGAATTACATGCGCAATATCTATAAGGGTTCCTTTCTTTATTGGCTTTTTAGCAAAAGCTCCTCTTCCTTTTTTTTCAGAGATATATTTTACTTGTATATATTCATGCATAAGGATCAATAAATATTTGTTGATTTTATTCTATTGAAGCATGTCGCTTATCAATATCAGTTTCTGATACGCCTAGTATCGTCATCAATACGCCTCCAA
>JBHLKA010000193.1:0-4370 GCA_048887145.1 Candidatus Hodarchaeota archaeon | reverse complement strand
AAATTTAAAAAAATATAATATTCAATATCAAAAAAGTTTTGATAGGTTAATACTTTTTATGAATAATTGTTAAAAAATCAAGATTAAAAATTACATGAGAAAATGCAGTTAAAAGCTTTAGTTATAAATAAGCTTGATATGATTAAGAAACCAAGTATTAAATATCCAATTTTACTTCCAGCACCAAAAGAAATTACAGAATTTAATGGGAATAGAGGATTGGTTTTCAATTCTCAAGGTAGTATCCAATTTTTGAATGTTATTAACCCAGATTTTTATGCTAATAATTTAAATGAATCATTAAAATTATTCACTGAGATAAAACTCTCTTTAGAGGAACCAGATAATTTTATGGAAACTATCCTAAATGAGACTTTAATTGATAACTTACTTGATGTAAAAAACGAAGAAGTATATAATCTTGAAATTGAAAAAAATTTCATATTGATTTACAGTGTCCATGAAAGGGGGTTATTTTACGGGCTTCAAACTCTCATCCAATTATTGAAAAATGGTTTTTTGATTCAATCGAATTCATTAAATCTACCTGAAGAAAATGTTAATGAAATTTTTTTACCAGAAATAAAAATAAGAGATAAACCAGATTTAGAGGTAAGGGGAATTGCGCAAGATATATCTCGAGGCCAGTCAATTTCCGTTGAATTTGCTAAGAGATATATTACTATTCTCAGCCATTATAAAATGAATTTTTATTGTCTATATATTGAAGATATGTTTTCCCATCCAAAACATCCTGTTATTGGTAAGAATCGGGGTGCTTTAACAAAAGAAGAAATTCAAGAAATCGACAATTACGCTAAAGAGAGATATGTAGAATTTGTGCCTATATTTGAATGCCTAGGTCATGTAGATAATATCTTAACTCATAAGGATTATGGAGGCCTTGGAGAATATCCTGGAGCTCAATGTTTTAATATTACTAATAAGAAGGTTTTTGAATTTTTAAATGACTTTATATCGGAGTTAAGCAGTGCCTTCACCACTAAATATTTTCATATTGGGTGTGATGAAAGTTTTGATTTTGGAAAATATCGTTCAAGGGAACTTATAAACCAAATAGGGAAAAGTCAAGCGTATATAAATGTTTATGAAAGGATCTATCAAATTGCTAAAGACTTCGGCAAAGAACGCATAATCATGTATCATGATATTGTTGCAAATGATAATGAGATTTTACACAATTTGAATAAAGATATTATAATAATGTTTTGGGATTATAAACCTAAAAAGAAATATCCTAAAGTAGAGAAATTACTAAATGCAGGATTTCAAGTAATAGTTAGTCCATCAATGCTCAATTGGCAAAGACATTTTCCCGATAATAAAAACTGTAGTGAAAATATAATTAATTTGATAAAAACGGCTTATGACCATAGGAGTAGTGGCTGCTTAGGAGTCTTAACAAGTACTTGGGGGGATTTTCGTTATTATTCATTGAGAGAAAATGAGATATTTGGAACAGTATTGTCTGGTTCGGCATCCTGGAGCTGTGAGAATTTTGATTATGAACAGTTTAAACGAAGTTTCGGATTTCTTTTTTATGGACTCCAAAATAATTTTTTAGAAATGTTTTATGATATGTTTAGTCAATTAAGTGAATCAACATCATTATATTATAAAATTGGGATATTATTGCCATCGCTTTTTTATACTTATCTATTTAAACATCCCTTCCCTTCAAAAAGATATAGATCCTCGTGTAAAAATTATAAGAAACTCGGTTTTATAGGAGAAAAATGTATAGAGATCCATGCTCAACTTAAACCATTAGTAAGATTTGAACAAGAAAATTTTGAATATATTGAATATAGTGCTGAATTAGCAAAATATCTTAAAGAGAAGATAGAAATATCTGAAAATACGTCAAAGACACTAAATAAATCTAATCCGACAAAAGAAGAGATTACAAATATTATATCAAACTTAAACTATATTAAGGACAAATTTAATTATCTGAAACTTAAATATGAAAAATTATGGCTGCGAGCTGCCAAGCGACCCTGTCTTGAATTTAATTTAAAACTATTCGATTTTATTATCAAATGTTATCATGAAAAAATAGAGCAATTAAATCAAGGTATCTTTTTCGAAGATCCATACATAAAATCTGAATGGATATGGGTTAATGAAAAACTGTGTCCGCTACAGCCACGATTTTTCCGAAAAGTCTTTCTAATAAACGATTCAGTTAAAAAAGCAGTATTGCAAGGAACTGCATCCAATCACATGAAAATCTTTTTAAATTCTAAGTTTGTTGGAGAGATATTTGGTCGGTTTTCTTTATCAATTCTCCCAATTTATAATCGAATTAAAATTTTTGATATAACAGAGTATCTTAAAGTTGGAGCAAATGTTATAACTATCGAAGCCTACAATTATGAAGGATTTAAAGGTGCAATAAATCTTTTTGGACAAATTCTTCTAAACGATAATACAATTCAAGAAATTTATAGTGATCAAACTTGGATGTGTTCTAAAACTGGTGGTTTAAATAATAATGATTGGAAAACGGTGGATTACAATGATTTGGATTGGAAAAAGGTAAAATCATATGGTAAACCCCCTAACCTAAATGGTGATATTTTTAAATCTGATCTGTTAAGTGGTCAAATTTCTTTAACTCAAGATTATTTTGGACTTCAAAGCTTCTTTTTCAACTCTTTAAAAATATTAACTAGCTATTTTTATGGAAGACTAAAAAGAATATTTGGATTCATTTTGGTAAAATTAATAAAATCGTTAATTAAATTAATTATTAAAAGATTGAAACCTTTTGACTAAATGTGTATTATGGATAATATTAGAGAGATTTTAAATAAATTATTAGAGAAAAAATGCTCCGTAGAAGACGCTGAGAAATTTCTAAAAGCTAATCTTATTGAAGAAGTTGGAGATCTGGCTAAACTCGATATATTTAGAAAAACTCGTACCGGAGTTATAGAAGTAGTATATGCTGAAAATAAAACCCCTCAAATGGTTTCAGATATAGCCAAAAGTTTTTTAAAAACTAAAAGATATACAGTAATCTCAAAGTTTAATGAAGAGCAACACCAATTCTTAAAAAACGAATTTGAAAATAGTGATAATTATGTTTTAAAAACTAACGAATTAGCAAAAATTATGATTATTAAGGAAAAGGATTATGAATTTGAGAAAAAAGGAGGAATAGTGGGGATAATAACTGCTGGAAGCTCAGACATACCCATTGCAGAAGAAGCAAAAGTAATAGCGGAATCAATGGGGTGTTCTGTAATCACTAGCTATGATTTAGGAATTGCAGGTATTCATCGAATTTTTTCTCCTCTCAGTGAAATGATAAAGAAAGGAGTTCATGTCATCATTGTATGTGCAGGCATGGAAGGTACTTTACCCGGTGTTGTTGCGGCTCTTGTTGATGTGCCTGTTATTGGGGTTCCCATATCCAGCGGATATGGATTAGGAGAAAAAGGGATTGGAGCTTTAACAACTATGTTACAATCTTGTTCACCTGGGTTATTGGTAGTAAATATTGATAATGGTTTTGGAGCAGGTGCGTCTGCAGCTCTAATAGCAAATAGAAGCGCTAAGTGAGTTTTAATTCTGATTAACATTTGTTCTTTTTTGTTAATTCTGTTTTTAAGAGTAATATTATAAGAACTTAACTTGAAATAAATATTATTGACCTAATTGAAAATCTAGCTACTTTTAATAAAGCATTTTGTTAATTTAATTTCAAGAAAAACTATAAATATTTCAAAAATGAAATCTTCCTTAAATAAAAATTCTAAATTAAAAATTATATAGAAAAAGGTTGAAATAAATGACTACACTTCCCGAAAATTTGCGGGTATTAAATCCAGACCACGGATGGTATATCATCCCTTTACTCGCCCTTGTATTATATATCTACGGAGTTGAGATCAAAAAAGCAAGAGAAACAAATAATTGGAGTACAGTATTTGCTGGATTAACAATACTAGGTCTTGATTTGATAAATGAAATTTGGAATGCCCTGATTTTTGCCTTTACAAATTATGCCGCATTTTGGACTACTCCCGGAGCGAGCGCTTATATTATATTAATTGGGTGGAATATTGAGATTGCATTCATGTTTTCCATAGCTGGGATTATATTTGCCAAGTTTTTACCAGAAGATAAGGATAAAAAAATATTTGGAATTCCAAATCGTTGGGCAATGGCAATTGGTTTTTCATTATTTTGCTTGATCGTAGAGATTTTCCTCAACTTGGGTAATTACCTTATTTGGGTATATCCATGGTGGAATTGGACTTCTGGAATAGGTTTGGTGCCAATTTTCTTTATAGGTTACTTCTATTTCTTTGTTGGCGCGTTCTATGTATATGATAAAC
>JBHLKA010000192.1:0-4397 GCA_048887145.1 Candidatus Hodarchaeota archaeon | reverse complement strand
ATTATATTGGAAAATAACAAATTATTTAAGTATAAATAACATAAAAGTTAAAAAAAGAATAAAAAAATGCCAATTCCCGATAATAAATTAAATCTTAATATCGGAAATTGATCATTATTAATGAATATAATCTGTAGGAAAAGATCTATACAAAATTGTCAAATTAGAGGTGGATGTGTAAAAAAGGATGGAAGAATCTGATACGCATCGGATTGGATACTATGCTTGTCAATGAGGTATTAATATTCGTGGTAAAGTTGATTGCAATAAGCTGGTAGAATTTGCTAAAAGCCTCGATGGGGTAATTGTCTCGAAACAGCACAGCTTCCTATGAACAGAGAGCGGCCAAAATGAGATTATTGAAGACATCAAAGAGAAAAAATTAAATCGTATTGTTGCTTCTGCTTGAACTCCTCGTACTCACGAGCCAATTTATAGAGGATCAATAGCTAAAACCGATTTAAATCCATATTATTTTCAGATGGTTAATGTTCGAGAACATTGCTCATGGTGTACAGAAAAAAATGAAGACGCTTTAGATAAGGCTAAAATTTTAGTAAAAAGTGGGATTGAACGAGCAAAACAACTTGAAGTAGTGCCAATTAAAACTGTTCCTGTTGAAAAAGCTGCACTGGTAGTGGGTGGAGGAATAGCAGGGATGAATGCTGCTTTAGATCTTGCGAACGAAGGTATTAAGGTTTTTCTTGTAGAGAGTAAAACAACTATAGGAGGTAGAATGGCACAATTAGACCGGACTTTTCCCACTGATGACTGTGCTATATGAATATGTGGCCCTAAAATGTTAGATGTCAATCGAAATGAAAATATAGAGATTTTAAGTTATAGTGAAGTAAAAAAGGTTTCTGGTTATGTTGGCAATTATGATATAACTGTTGAGATGAAACCAAGGTATATCAATGAAGATTGCAATGGATGTGGAGCTTGTGCCGAAGTTTGTCCTGTTTATACTTCTAACTATTTTGATGAACATTTGGGTGCTCGTAAGGCCATTGATATTGCATTTGGTCAAGCAGTACCATTTTTATATGATGTACATAGGGATTCATGTGTTGAATGTTTTAGCTGTATAGAAGCTTGTGAGTTAGATGCTATAGATTTCAGTCAAGTTCCTAAAGAGGTAAAATTTAAAGTTGGATCAATAATCATAGCAACTGGGTGGGATATTTATGAACCTTTTGGAGAATATGGTTATGGTGAGTTTGAAAACGTAATAACTCAAGCCCAATTAGAAAGAATGCTAGCACCAAATGGACCGTTAGAGGGACATGTAAGGCGTCTATCAGACAATAAAAAACCAAAAGAAATTGTTTTTATCCAGTGTGTCGGTAGTAGAGACACAGAACGGCCATATTGTAGCGGTGTTTGCTGTATGTTAGCCTTAAAGAATGGAAAATTACTTAAAGAAGAATTTCCAGATGCGAATATTACAATATGTTATATAGATATAAGAACTAATGAAAAGGGTTTCGAAGAATATTATCAGAGGGCTAAGGATTCAGATATCAAGATGATTCGCGGTAAAGTTGGCGAAATTACAGAAGATCCTAAGAGTAAAGATATTTTAATTAGAGTTTATTCATCTTTAACTGATGAAATCATAAAAATAGATGCTGATCTAGTAATTTTATCCACCGCAGCATTACCTTCTGAAGGAACACAACAGATTGTAAAAGTCTTAAACTTGGATGCTGATAGAAATGGATTTTTAACCGAATCCCACTTTGGCTTAATGCCACAAGAAACCAAAACGAAGGGTATATTTATAGCAGGATTTGCTCAAGGACCTAAAGATATTGCCTATTCAGTATCTCAAGCAAGAGCAGCAGCGAGTAAAGTTGCTGAATTAACAGCACCAGGAGAAATAGATATTGAACTTATTACTGCTGAAGTGGATAATAAATTTTGTATCTCATGTAAAAGATGTGAAAAAGAATGTCCCAAGATGGCTATTAAAGTAGTTGATGAGGAAGGTGCTGTGGTTGATGAAATAAATTGTGATGGATGCGGCATATGTGCGACCTGTTGTCCTACACAAGCTATTGATATTCGATACTACCGTGATTACCAATTATATGCCGAGATTGATGGATTATTAGAAGGAGGTTAAACAAGAAAATGGAAGATTATAACTACAAAATTATTATGTTTGCTTGTTTAAAGTGAGGTTATAGTGCAGCTGATTTGGCTGGAGTCTCTCGTTTAAAGTATACTCCATCAGTGAAAATCATTAAAGTCAAGTGTACTGGGAGGATTGATGTGAAACATATGTTATATACCATCAAATCTGGAGCTGATGGTGTTATGGTTGTTGGTTGAAGACCTGATGAATGCCAATTTAAAAATGGTAATTATACAGCCCAGAGACATGTAGATTTAGCGAATAGAATTTTAGAATCTCGAGGATTTGGAAGTCAAAGAGTTAATATGTACTGGTTAAGTGGTGCAGAATCTGAAAAATTAGTTAAAAGTGTTGAAGATGCTCTTGAAAAAATAAGACGGGCTGGACCAAATCCGATTAATACCATCAAATCTATTAAAAAGAAAGTAGTAACTACTCCCGTAGAATGAATCTTAAAATAAAATTTTAGTTTTGAGATGACTTGCCTCGCAAAGGGGGAGTTTTTAAATTATTTAATAATAAAATTGAATTTTTTAGTTATGGATAGAAATAGATTAAAATATGGTTCAAATAGTAAATAATAAATTGTTTAGTGGAATTTCTCCTAAAGAATTGTTGGAAGCAACATATAAAGCTTCTGAAAATTTCCAAATTAGAGCATTTTTTGAAGCAAAAGAAGAAATATTAAAGACAGGAAAATATTCTGAGCAAGAATTCTACGAAATTCTAGATACTATGATAGATGCAGAAACTGAACGTAAGTTAGTCTTGGACCAACTAAGAGGTAAAAAACCATTATTCTTAGAGGAAATTGCTAAAAAAATTAAAGATTTTCCAGCTGAAAATGTAATTCGAGACGTTATTTATTTAAGAGAGCAAGGATACGTTGAAGAACACATCGAAATTAAAACAAAAAAGGTAATAAAAAAAATAAAAGGTGAAGAAAAAGAAGTTGAAGAAAAAGAATATTTCTATAGATATCAAGTTAAAGAGATGCCACATGATTTTGTTGAGCATTATTTTGAACCAGTTTCAATAGTATTCGATTCAGGAGTATGTTGTTATTGTGGGTGGTGTTCTTCCGTATGCCCTGTCAATGCAATAGAAGTAACAGCGGATAAACTTGAAATCGATAATGATATTTGTATGAATTGTGGTTTGTGTTTTACAGTATGTCCTCGCTCCTTTTCTATTGATCAAGCATATCAATGTATCAAAAAACTAGATAAATCACTAACTTTCTCCGAAAAAATAGGGGGTTATATTAACGCTTATACTGGAACAACAACTAAAGATGAAATTAAGAAAGTACGCCAAGATGGAGGTATTGTAACATCTTTACTAGAATATTTATTAGAGCATAAATTAGTAGATGCGATAATAGCAGTGCAACATTCAAGTGAATTATGGAAACCTGAACCAATTATAGTAGATGATGTAAAGGAATTATATAAGACAGGGGGTACGAAATATGCCAATGCACCCTCATTAAAAGTAATAGATCAAGCTAAGAAATATAATAAGATTGCTGTTGTAGGGGTTCCTTGTATGATGAAAGCTATTGAAAAGGGAACTCTATTTCCAAGTGGGCTCCCTTTCTTTAAAAATATTAAATATAAAATTGGTCTATTCTGTATGGAGTCATTTTCTTATATGGATATTATTAAGTTGACGAAAGATAAATTTGACCAAGATATAAATGAATTAACAAAGATGAACATAGATAAGGGTAAATTCATAATTAATTTAAAATCCGGAGAAGAAATGGCCGTAGATTTGAAAGAAGTTCAATCCTATGCGCGAGATAACTGTCATTATTGTGAGGATCTGACGTCGGATTATGCAGATATCTCAGTAGGTTCCATTGGCTCGCAAAGTGGTTATTCTTCTGTAATAACACGTTCAAAAGAAGGAGAGGAAATCTTTAAAGGAGCAGTTGATGCTGGTTTGATAAAATATCAGGATCTGAAAGAACTTAAACCAGGGCAAGGTTTAGTTGAGAGGATAGCTGCTTCTAAAAGAAAAAAATGTAAATCAATTATATTAAAAACACAAAAAGAATAAAAAATTTAAAAATTATGAGTTCTAAAACGTTCCAAGATCTTATTGAGGAGGTTCATAATAAAGGCATCTGTCAAGAATGTGGCGGGTGTGTAAGCTTTTGTAGTTCAGCAGAATACGATGTGATTGGATTAAAAGATCCATATAAACCTCCTGAATATATTAATAAAGATAAATGTCTTGAGTGTGGGATTTG
>JBHLKA010000191.1:0-4428 GCA_048887145.1 Candidatus Hodarchaeota archaeon | reverse complement strand
CTTATTTTTTTAATTTTTTAACCTTTTTAGCGATTTTCTTTTTAATATCTTCATAAGAAGGAGGGGGTCCAGTTCTGATTTCCTTAGCGTCAATAAATAAGCCAGAGGAGATTCCCCATTCTAGAAAGATTTCTCTGTTAGAGGTGTTAAATTCTTGAAATACCACATTGTCGCCAAATTCTAAGGCAGCTCTTTTTGCTCTCTCATAAACAAGAGCTTGAGCAGGACAATTTCCGTTAATAAATGCTGTGACAACAACCTTTCCAGGAATTTTCTGCGGATTTTTTTGTTGCTTAATCCATTTAGGAGGTACTGCATCATCACTAAAAGGCTTCCATAGCAGAACTGCTATGCTTTCTTTATCCACTTTAATATAACCACGTTTCTTATACCATGAGGCTTTCATCCAGAAGGGTAATGAAAGACCCCATGCTACTATACCTTTTGATCCTCTTGATTTCGCATCTTGTTCAGCGGCTTGGAGTAAAACTTTACCAACACCTTTTTTTTGATGATTTCCTATTCCTTCATCATAACCATGAACCCAAATACAGTCTATAAAGTATAAATCTTCGCCCTCCGCATTAGAATATTCAATTGGTATATATTGGATCATACCAATAGCTGTTTTATTACTATCAACAGCAAGCTTTACACCTAATCCTTTTTCTTTCATCTTTTCATACCACTTGCTTTTGTGATCTCCTGCCTCTTTCATCTCATCTGACCAGTCTTCTAAGCAAACTAAATATGTCTTTTTATATTCTTCCGTAAGATCTACAATTTCCATTATTCTAACCCTCTTCTCGGTATACTCTATATTAGAATAAAATTTTCTTTTTAATTCTTATAAGAATGTAAGTTTATAAATTTTTTAAAAATTTTTTAAATTTTTAAAGTAAAATTATTTATTACTAAATTTTTTTTTATGAATATAGAATGGTACTCCATTTTGAATCTTTTGGAAACTTTAATTCCGGAATACCAACCTTTAGGGCTCTAACATCAAAAAGAGCAAGAGTAACCATCCAATTGACCGAAACAAAATTATCTTTCCGATCAGATATTGATAAGATTTTATATGAAGTTAAATTGTCTGAAATTAAAGGTTTTCAAATAAATAAGAGATACCGAATTCCTGTTATTGAATTAATAAATTCCCACGAAAATACTTATACTTTTTTTCCTCGCCTTGTTAAGGATAGCAGCCGTTCTTATTCAAAAAGTTTAACAGAAAATTTGTTTAGACATATTACTCGATTGTATATTAAGAATGAGATGCCAATTTTATTTGAAACTAAGGGAGCCTTTTGGGAAGGTTCTCCACCAACAATAAATTGGAAACTGAACTTAAAGAAAGGTATAATTTTATTGACTGAAAATAGAATCTCTTTTAAACCACTTAAAGAAAATTACTTAAATCAATTAAAAGTCTTAG
This sequence comes from Candidatus Hodarchaeota archaeon, assembly GCA_048887145.1. GTDB lineage: Archaea > Asgardarchaeota > Lokiarchaeia > Sigyniarchaeales > SOKP01 > SOKP01. The sequence goes on along the minus strand of JBHLKA010000191.1, from coordinate 2,990 downwards.
ACATTAAAGAAGTATTAGAGGAGATAAAAAGCTCAAATGCATTCATAAAACTAATAACTAAGGATGATAAAATATATACTTTACTCCCTCTTAAAAGAAGGATGAAACATTTAATAAGAGATAAACATAAAGCAGAAAAGCTTCTCGAATTATTAAATCAGGTTAAGATGTATAAGGATTCGGAACAGATTAGATTAACAGAACTAGAAAAAGAGAGAATTGAAAAGATATATTCAATGGTAGAGGTCTCTGATCGAATTAAACTGGATATGATGCGAACTGCGCTAGAAATGGATGAAAAAAATTTTACTGATAAAGTGTTTGAATGGGCAAAAAAATTTGAGTTTGTTATTGATGGAAAGTATTTAATCGTAAATCGTAATTATATAAATGAATTTATTTTGAGTTTAAGAATGAATGAAAAGGATAATATTGATAAAATAAAATGTTCTTTTTGTGAGAGTTTAGTTGATCTTCCTGCTAAAATTTGCCCTTACTGCGGAAAAGAAATAAAACTTTAGAAGGATTTTATTAATGCCTAGTTAATAAACCTATTTTTCCTCCTATTTTTTGTCTCGAGCTCCCTTCTGAAACCTCAAAAATACCTTCTTCAATTAAATCGTAAATAGCATGCTTTAATGTGATTAAGGGAATTTTTTGCAATTCTTTTATTTCTATTAAGTCATCTATAGTTATGGATTCTCCTGGTGACAACATAGATTTAATGAATTTCTTGATATCTTCTAAATTACTTGTTATAGTTATTAAATCTCTGTTTTTATCTTTGAATATTTTAACATCTGTAACACTAATTTTTGACATTAGGAATTTTACTTGATCTTCAAGTAGCCTAATTCTCCCTTTTAATTCTAAGATAGTATCTTTACTACTCCTTTTTCTAATTCCTTTCTTTGTTAAGTATTTTGTTATAAGTTGTTGCATTTTCTCTTTAGGGATTCCAGCATTTTCCAATGTCGTAATTTTATCTGGTTTTTTAGCTCCCTTTTTAAATTGAACTCCACATTCTTTTGCTAGCTTATTCAACAATGGTACAGTAAGATCATTTAATTTATCCATAATAAGTAAAAATACAAATTTTATACTTGAAATAAGAATTGTATTTAAAGACTAAATAAAAATAGATTTACTAATTATTAAAAATGTCATTATTAACCAAAAATTAGAGGAAGTTATTAATTTCTTCTCCTTATACTTCGATTTCTTCTCCAATATTAAGGAAATGCGAATTAATACCATTTTCTTTTAAATATTGAACTAACTTCTTAGCATTTTCTTCCTTTTGAGGCGTGAAATGATAAGGAATTACTTGTTTTGGCGTAATCTGTTTTATAAATTTTAAATAATCTTCAAAATTTTCTACAAAACAGGCAACAAAACATAAATCAATATTATATTTAAGTGTATATAATTGATTTGAGTAAACAGCAGAATCTGCCGTGTGTAGGATTCTCTTATTATCAATCGAAATTAGGTAAGCAATACATCCCTCAGCTTTCCAGCAACTATTTTCAAGAACCTTTACTTCTCCGTTATTTAATCTTATTTTCACACCAGGAATTATTAACGTAAATCCTATATTTAATTCCTCAAATAAACATTCTGGTCCATAAACTTCAAGTTTTTTATCCTCAAATGAATAATTTTCCTTTATTTCATTTAACTTATTCTCTGTAATGTGATCTTGATGGTGATGTGTGATAAAAACCCATTCGATTTCTTTTCGAGGAGGTGTTAGAAATACCGGGTCAATAATAATATGATCTTTTACTCCAATTAATTCTATACACGCATTTCCTAAAAATCTACATAACATAATAAATCAATTACAGATTAAATTGAAATAAGAAAAAAAAAAAGTAATATTAACTTTTCAAATATTTTATTATTAATTCATTCACTTTAGGAGCTTCTTCTAAAAATACATGATGACCTGTATTTTCGATATATTCAATGGAGCAATTTGGTAATTTATCATGTATCTCATCCATAACCAATTTAGGAGATATTCTATCATTACTGGCACATACTAATAGAACAGGATTCGTAATTTCTCCCAATCTATCTAATACGCTATGAGTTTCAATAGCATTAGCAAGATTTTCATAATCTTTTGGTTCCATCTGATTTCCTGTAAATTCTTCTATTAGATCTTCCGCAGACCACAGTCCATGGAATTTTTTCTTGAGATCAACTTGCATTTCTTTAATAATTCTCCTATGATGTGTCCACTTAGCATATTTCCAAAAAGCTTGTTCTTTATTCTGTTTTGCGAGTTCATAAAGATCTAACAGTGTATTCTTGAAAAGATGAACTCCATCACCTTTATGATTCGTGCCCAATAATACAATTTTATTAATACGCTTTGGGTATTTTAAGGCAAAATTCTGAGTGACCCAACCACCCATTGATTGGCCTATAATGTGTGTTTTCTCAATTTCTAGAAAATCCATCATTCCTTTTAGATCCTCTACAAGTGTATCTAATGTAAAAGATTCTTCGGGATGGTTTGATTTCCCCGAACTGCGAGAATCATACATTATTACTTTAAAATACTCTGATAGCGGACTTACTTGTCCAATCCAAATTTCATGGGTGGCACCATATCCATGCAACAAAAATAATGGATATCCCTCTCCATGGATTTCATAATATATCTTAATTCCATTAATTTCAGCGTACGGCATAATAATATTAATTAATTCGATTAATATTTATAATTTTTCTATATATGAACTCTTTAATAGATTTTTTCAAATAATTTAAATCAAAATAAATTTAAGAATAATATGCGTAAAAATTATTGTTGAATATCTTATTTCTATTGTTGAATATCTTATTTCTAATTTATTTATGTCTAAGTTGAAAGTTCTGCAAAATAAAATATTGATTGGCACATCAGGTTGGATGTATAATCATTGGAAAGGTCCTTTTTATCCAGAGAAATATCCAAATAAAAATATGCTTAAATT
>JBHLKA010000190.1:0-4462 GCA_048887145.1 Candidatus Hodarchaeota archaeon | reverse complement strand
ATTTTGTAGTTTGAGCCCTTGTTATTATTTGAAGTGTTAAAAAAGTTAATACTTCATTAAAGTTTGACCTATTTATTCTAGGAATTTTGAAATAGTGAGCTCCTATTGATTCTGCTAAATATTGCCCTTCTTTCCAAGATACCAAATTCGATTCTCCTGTTTCGATTAAAATTCTAGGAATCTCAACAGAAATATTTGACTTTTTCTTTAGTTTGAATTTTAAGTCTGTTGCTCCTTTCAATTCTGAAAAATACAAATTTATCTTTTCAAAAGACTCTGGATTATTATTGTTATACATAAAAATTACTCCACAACTACCTTTATAATAATTAGGCCTAATAGACTTAAACCTATTATCACCTGATATATTCCATATATGCAATTTAACTAAAGTATTTTCTAAGACATTTCTTTCTGTCAATAAAAATTCAACTCCAATAGTTTGAGGTGTGTGTGGTTGGGATTTAAAATTTGGTGTAATTAATTCGTTTTTGAAAGGTACCTCGAAACCAAGTAATACAATTTTGAGGGTAAAATCGAATTTAACTCCCCACTCTTCAAAAAAGGTTAAAAATCGCTTATACTTCTGAATTTTTTTACGCAGTTCATACAATTGACTTCTGGCTGTACTTGAGAGTTTTAATCCCGTGGCTCGACGTATAACAGCTTCAGCTTGCCCTTGACTGATAGCTTTTTCAAATCTTAGATTTAAATCATAAGCAATTTTTGAGATAATCCAATCTAAATCGAAGTTTTTTAGTAAGTATTGAATACCCTTTCTTAATTCTTTGTTTATGGTTGGGAATTCGTTTTCATTAATGGAAATACTACTATATATATCGATTTCACCCTCTCTAAATAAATCCTCTAATGTGTAATTAATTTTCACTAGAAAGTTTTCTAAATTTTCTAATTGGGATTTGTTCAATTGATTGTTTTGACTTTTATTACTTTGAGCACCTACCATTTTTAATCACTTTAGACTGTTTTTTGTCCACAATTATTTTATATGTCCAATAATGATTATTATGTCCACAATAAAAGTGGACATAATCCTATTTAAATCTTTGTAAATAAATTTAGATAAGGTAAAAAATGTTAGAAAAATTGTAATTAAGCTTCTCTTTTAACTTCTTCATTAAATGCCGATATAAAAATCACTCCAAATATTATAATTATTATTCCAAAAATTTGAATAATCTCAATTTTTTCATTAAGTGCAATTAAGCTTATTATAACTGCTAGAGAGATACTTGCAGAGGTGTAACAAGGGATTGTAATGTTAGCCTTCGCCTTTGTAAATGCATATTGGGTAAAAATAAGTGTTAATACTGCCGTTAAAAAAGTAATTATTATAAAAACTATAGTTAAGACTGGATCTGGAATAGCAGTTATACGTTTTGAAACTGTTTGAAGGGCATTAAAAGTGCCTGCAGTAGTACCAATAATTAATCCAGCAGCAACATAATTTTTCAATTTTGAAATTATAATGGCAATTACCTCTATTATTATAATTGGTAGTGAGAAAGCAAGCATTAATGAAAGGTTAAAGTCTTCTGTATAAATTTCTCCTGTGTTTGGATCAAACAAATTTACAAGAGTGGTTCCTATAATTATAAAAATAATTCCTACAATTTGTATTTTTTGAATTTCTTCATGTAACACATAATACGAGAACAGGATCAAAACTAGTAATCCAATTCCTCCTAAAGGGGCGATAATGTTAATTGGAGCAAAAAATAAAGCAGCCCATTGGACAAAAAAATATGTTGTAGTTAAGACCGTCCCGAATATCCAAGTAACAGAATGCTTGCTCCTAATAGATTTATCAGTTTTTAAACCCTCAATCGCATATTTTTGGATTCCTTTTCCTACATAGAGCATAACATATGCCAGTATACCTATAATTAAACCTATAAGAACCATAAATTCAAAACTCGCAATTATGACCTAACTTCTTTTTTTAAAATGTAATTATTGTATAACCTTCTTTGATATATTTAGCCATACTTGGATGGCCCATTAACTCATCACATAAGGTAAATCCTAATTTTTCTACTTCTTTTAAGGAACCCATTTTTTTACTACAAGCTTTACAAAAACACTCAATTAATCCTGAGTTCTTTAAATCATGATACTGCTTAAAAAATGGATTTTCCTCATTTTCAAATTCATAAGCTAACTTTGTAGCTGAACCCTCAACAATAACCTTAACATCATAACCCTTTCCAAGCATATCTAATGCGTTGATAATTACGTGAATAAAACACATTGGATCTCCATTAAAAGCAAATAGAGCAAATTTTTTACTCATTTTAACCACTATGAAAGAAATAATTTTATATCCATCTTTTTGTAGGAATTCTAATGAAAAAGATATAAAAAAAATTTTGGAAATATTTTTTTCTTTTTAAAAATAAATTTGATATTTAAACAAAATATCAAAGGGCTTATTTAAGATACTTAAAGTACGTCTTGGATTCTCTTCTATAGGGAGCCCTTTTAATTCTTTTCCTAAATCCAGTTACAAAAACTACTCCAAAGATAATAATTATTATTCCAATAATTTGAATGATTTCAATTCTTTCATTCACAGCAAATAGACTTATTAAAACAGCTGTGGAAATATCAGCAGAGATATCACAAGGAACAACGACATTAGCTGCTGCTTTTGAAAATCCATACATAGTAAACAAAAGTGCCAATAGAGCCATAATGAAAGTAATACATGTGAAAACTGAAGAAATGAGGGGCTCTGGAATGGCACTTATTCGTTTAGTAACTGTTTGGAAAGCATTAAAAGTACCTGCAGTAAGACCAAAGATTAATCCAGCACCTGTATATCCATTAAATTTTGAAATAAGAATGAAAATCATCTCTACTATTATAATTGGAATTGAAGAAAGAAGTAATAATGAAAGATTGAAATCCTTTAAATAAATTTCACTAGAATTGGGATTAAAAATAGTTATAAGTGCAGTTCCTATAATAATTAAAATACTTCCTATAAGTTGTATATTATAAACTTCCTCATGTAAAATAAAGTAGGAAAATGGGAGCATAAATAATAATCCAACCCCTCCCAATGGTGCAATAATATTAATTGGTGCAAATATTAGAGAAACCCATTCTAAAAAAAAATAAATTGTTGTTAATACTGTCCCAAAAATCCAAATTCTATATGTTCTTTTTTTAATTAACTTATATATTCTTAAACCATCAATTGCATACTTTTGGATTCCTTTTCCTAAATATAATATAATGTATGAAGTTATACCTATGAATAAACCTAAAAAAATCAAAATATAAAACTCTAAAACAATAATTAATTTATTATAATATAATATAGATTAGATATTTTTATCTTTTTTCACACAATTCTATTTTCTCAGGTTTTAGGGTGAGCTAAAATATCGAAAAAATAATTTCATGGTTTTTTTTTAGGAAAATTTGAATTTTTTTTAATATAAAGAAGAATTGCAATTAAAGTAATAATAAAAATAAGAATAAATGAATAATAACCAGATATGGAATCTGTGGAATGAGTGGGCAATATTGGAGTTTCATTACAACTATTATCTTCGAAAAAGTTTCCTATACATGTTCCATCTTCTAAAATACAAGATTTATTAGCAAATAGGATGTTATTTTTAACATGATTATAGCTAGAGTCCCAGAAATATATACTTATATTTGTATTATAAATAGTATTATAAGAAATTGTTGCATTATAACTCTCCCATATAAACATTCCATAATCTGCCACAGATATGTGATTGTGTGAAATCGTATTTTCCTCCTCGCATTTAGCAATAAACATCCCATAATCTGTCATGGATATATCGTTTTCAAAAACATTATTTTGACTGCTTAATCTTAAATAAATTCCATCTAAACCTCTGAATATGTGATTTTTTGAAATATTATTTTTATTGCAATGATTTAATGAGATGCCACACTTATTGAATGAATTACTCCTGATATTATTATAAGAACTAACACCACAATCAATTCCCGAATGATAACGAATACTAAATTGATTGTTCATTATTATATTATTAAAACAGTATCTCATAAATATACCTCCATAAGACGTAAAGATCATATCTGATATTTCAGTATTATTACAATTCACCAATAATAACGCTCCAGCACCAGAGTAATTGGCTAACTTTCCTCCAGACTTATTCACGATATAATATATTGGACTTTCGTCAATTTCATTTGTAATTTCGATAAAATGTGAAGAATCAGAAGATCTACTTCCTTTTAACGATATCCAACAGTAATATAGTTTATTTTCTGTCAAATTTATACGAAAAGAATGCCCAATTTCAATATTTGCCAAAATCAAGATATTATTTTTTAATTTATTATCATTAGAATTTGTTCTGATCCAGATTCCTCCCTCATCAAGTATATGCGTGGTTTCATTTATAATATTATTTAAGATTAAATTATT
>JBHLKA010000189.1:0-4463 GCA_048887145.1 Candidatus Hodarchaeota archaeon | reverse complement strand
TATTATTAAATTAAGTAATAAATTATATTTTGTTACCTTATTTTGGTGATTAAAGTGGAGAAATATATTGTAGGAATCGATATTGGAGGTACATGGATTAGAGCCGCTATTTGTTCAATGGATTTAATAGAAGAAAATATTAAAATAAAAACTACAAGAACTCTGAAGGAACATGAATATTCAATTAGTAATTCAATTATTCTCTTGATTTCAGAATTATTAGCGGAATATGATATAAGCAATGAAGAGATAATTGGGATTGGCCTTACTTCAGCAGGACCTTTAGATTTGGAAAAAGGAGAGGTCTTTAATAATGCAAATTTAGGATTTAAAGTTATTCCCTTAGTTAAACCCCTCCAAGATCGATTTCCTGAAATTCCAATTTATTTAATGAATGACTGCAATGCTTCAGTTCTAGGAATTCATTACTTTGAAGCCGAAGAGTACGAAAAAGATAATCTAGTATATATCACAATGTCTACAGGAATAGGAGGCGGGGTAATTTGTAATGGTCATTTATTACAGGGTAAGGAAGGTAATGCTGCTGAAATAGGGCACGGAATTGTGGAGCCACATAGCGATCACAAATGTAATTGTGGTGCTTATGGATGTTGGGAGGTTTTTAGCTCAGGTACAGGTATAAAAGATAGAGCTTTGGAAGCATTAGAAACAAGTACTCTAAATTCGAAAATTTTAATGTTTATGGTTGATAACGACCCTTCTCGAATTACAGCAAAAGAAATTTTCCAAGCAGCAAAAGGAGCAGATAAATTTTCAAAAAGTATTATTGAAATGAGTTTATACTATAATAAAATTGGAGTAGGGTTAGTTAATAATTTTTATGATTGTAGCTCTATTTATTTTGGGGGATCCTTAATGAAAGATCACGCTTTAATTATACCTTCTCTTATCGAGCAATTTGAGAGAGATCCACTACAATTTACCATAAATCACCCTCCTAATATAAAAGTTACTCGGCATTTAGACGATATTGGTGTAAGAGGTGCATTGGTCTTAATCAAATACAAATTAGAAGATAACCCAGTTATTGAGTAGAGATATAAGATTTATAAAAATGGAAAATTCTAATCTAATTTTCTCGTTTAGTGGAATTCGAGGGATTGCTAAAAAAGACTTTAATTTTAATATTGTAAAAAAACTAGGAATAGCATTTGGTTTATATCTAGAAGCAGAAGATAAAAGAATAATAATAGGTAGAGATACTAGGCCAAGTGGAGAATATATTGAGAAGGGAGTTATCGAAGGGCTAGTTGCAGTTGGATATGAAATTATTAAAGTAGGTATATGTCCTTCCCCCGTAATAATTCATGCTAAAAATAAATTAACTATTCCAGCGGGAATAATTATTACTGGATCTCATAATCCTCAAGAATGGAATGGTTTAAAATTACTTTCAGGGACATCATTTTTAGCAAACATAGAATTGGAAGAAATTCATCAAATTATGAAAAAAGTAAACCTAGAAAATTACACATTAATAACCGATGAGTCTTCAGATAAAATCACCAATATAAATCCAATTCCAGATTACATTAACTTGTTATATGAAAATATTGATTACGAGAATATTAAAAATCAAAATAAGTTAAGAGTAGTAATCGATACAGGTGCTGGAGCAGGTAAGTATGTTACTCCTCAAATACTAGAGGGTTTAGGTTGTAAAGTAAAAGTAATTAACAATGATTTGCTTATTAATGGAGTATTCCCAAGAGAGATTGAACCGATTGGAAAAAATTTAAAGGATTTAATAATGGAAGTCTGGCAAGGAAAATATGATGTTGGGTTTGCTCATGATTCAGATTCTGATAGACTTGCTTTAATTGGAGAAAATGGGATTTGTTATCCCGAGGATGTAGGATTAGCAATTATAACAGATTATTATTTAAAGAACTTCAATCATAATTATGGAGAGATAATATTTATAACTAATTTAGCTTCTTCTTTAATGTTTGATGTTCTGGCAGAAAAATATAACGCTAAAATAATAAGAACACCAATAGGAGAAAAATTCTTAGTCGAAAAGATAGAAAATCTGAGAAATGAGTATGAAAAAACTTCTAAAAACTGCTTAATTTTAGGTGGTGAGGGATCTTGTGGAGGTATAATGCTACCTCATTTTAATAATACTCGAGATGGAATTTTTGCTGCGGCTAAAATTATTGAAATATTAGTCCATACAGGAGAAAAAATTTCTAACTTAACTGCGCAACTTCCAAAATATTTTTCTTATAGAGCAGTAATTGAAGTTAAAAATAAACAAATAGTTGCAATTATCGATGGGGTGAGAAAGGAACTGATAGATGAAGGTGAAAAGGTTATGCAAATTAATAATGACTTGAGATTTGGCCAAAATAAGGAATGGTTTGTATTAATTCATCCATCCAATACTGAGCCAATAATTAGGGTCATAAGTGAAGCAAAGACAGAATCTTTAGCTAGAATTTACTGTGAAGCTACAGCAGAATTAGTTAAATTAGTTTTATCACAAGTTTAAGAGATTTTATTAATCTATAATCGACGAACTCTAGTTTTTCCCATCTCTTTCCCATTTTCCTTTTACTTTCTTGGATTTTGAGCACTAAATTTATAAATTATCTAATAATATTTAATTACATTGAAGTTTTTGTTGATCGTTCCATGGCAATAAAAGAAAGTAGATGGATTTGGACTCATAGTGAATATACTTTAGTCCATGTTCCAACTATTTATTGCTTCATATAGAAGCTAGTTTATCTATTCAATTCCTTTAAAATTATTTCGGCTAACTTTTTTCCCACAATAGATGATAATTCTTCAAGTTTAGCATTTTTTATTTTATTCACACTTCCAAAGTGTTTTAATAACTTATTTCTAGTTGCAGGGCCTACTCCTTTAATATTGTCGAGAATTGAACCAGTTATTTTCTTTTCTCTTTGCTTTCTATGCAATCTCACAGCAAAACGATGAGCTTCATTTCTAATTTGTTGAAATAATTTTAAAACCGGAGAATTATCTGGGAGAACTATTGGATCTTTTTCGTAGGGAACGTAGATTTCTTCGAGTTTTTTTGCTAAACCAATAATAGGTATTCCCTCAAGTCCTAAGCTTTTTAATACAGACACACCGGCATTTAATTGGCTTTTTCCACCGTCAACTAGAATTAGATCTGGTAATTCAAGATTATTTTGTAAAAGCATATTATATCTTCTTCTAATAACTTCTTTCATCATTGCAACGTCATCAGGAGTAGATTTAGTCTTAATCTTATAATGACGATAAAATTTTTTATATGGTTTTCCATCTAAAAAATAAACCATTGAACCAGTAGCGTCACTCCCTTGAATATTTGAAATATCAAAACCTTCTATGATTTTTGGTGGTTTAGTTAAATTTAATAAAAATTTTACCTCCTCCAGGATCGTTTTAATTAAGTCTTCCTCTTTATTTTTAATTTTTTCCATTTGAATCTCTTGTTCAACTATTACCTTAGCGTTTTTTTTAACAATTCTCATTAAACCATATTCTTTTTCAAAAGGGGTTCTAATTTGGATGTTTTTTTTGAAATCCTTTAACACTGCTAAAAACACCTCAATATTTTTATATTTTTCAGGAATCACTATCGTCTCTGGCAAATTTTCTTTCATATCTTGATAAAATTGTTCCATAATTAAAGGAAAAATATCTTCTTTTTCAAATATCTTTTCTTTAAGATTAAAACTAAATGAACTTTTATTCACAATTTTTCCATCACGAATATAGATAATAACCATGGCAAAATAATTATGATTTTCATCGGTATAGTATCCAATTATATCTTTATTATCCTGCGTATTTAATAAAACACTTTGATCTTTTGTTGAGCTATCTATTGCTTGTAATTTATCTCTCCAGAAGGCAGCAATTTCAAAATTTAACTCTTCCGAAGCCTTGTTCATTTGTTTTTTAATCTGTTTTCTTAATTCAATGGTTTCTCCTTTGAGAAAGAGTTCAATATTTTTTATATTTTCTAGATAGGATTTCTTATCGATAGCCCCAATACAAGGCCCAGGGCATAGCTTTAGCTGATAATATAAGCAAGGGCGTCCCCTTTTTCTTATTTTCTTTTTACAGGAACAATAGGGAAAAATTTTTCTTAAATCTCTTAATATCCGAGTTATTTCTTTTTTATCTGTGTACGGTCCTAAAAATAAGTTTTTTTGTGAATATTTTTCAGGACCTCTTATAATTCGTATTCTTGGAAATTCTTCCGAATAAAAAATTGCAACCCAAGGATAAGATTTAGAATCTCGCATGATGACATTATATCTGGGTTGATATTTTTTAATTTGAATATTCTCAAGTATATACGCCTCTTTCTCATTTTCAGTAACTATATATTCAACAGAATTAATTTTTTGAACTAAATCTTTTATTTTTTCTTCATAATAAGGATCACTAAAAGTAGATTTTGAAAAATATTGATT
>JBHLKA010000188.1:0-4595 GCA_048887145.1 Candidatus Hodarchaeota archaeon | reverse complement strand
TTAATTTTTTGAACTAAATCTTTTATTTTTTCTTCATAATAAGGATCACTAAAAGTAGATTTTGAAAAATATTGATTAACCCTTTTTCGAATATTAGAAGCTTTCCCTATATAAATTATGGATTTATTTCTATTTATAAAAAAATAAATACCAGGTTCATTAGGTAAGCTTTTTCTTTGGAGATCTAAATCTTTCATGAATAAATTTATAAATTTAATTCAATCGTATACTTCTGTGTCGATATTCTATTATATTAAAAAAAATTCCTATATCAATATAAATATTGACACTAAATGTTATTTACTATTATTAATTACAGACAGTTAGTAAGTTAATAAAATAAAGATTATTTTCCTCAATATTAGAAGATAAATTTATTAGTTTATTCAAAAAAATGACCAAAATTAGAATCTGTCCAAAATGTAAAAAGCCGAAACTTAAAAATGCTACTAATGTTTCTGGTTGGCTTGCACCAGACATGTATGAATGTACTGCATGTGATTATATTGGATATTTATATTTAGAAGTGGATCCTGAGGATTTAAAATCACAAAACGATAATGAAATCGAATAGTGATTTTATTAACTTATATTTTTATAAAATTGTTTTTTCTATGTTTATTGAAAACCCAAGGTGTTATGATTTGGAACAATTATTAAAAGATGTTGAAAGAATAAAATCTTTAGAGATTCAAGGAGCAACAAATGTTGCTGTAAATGCTATTAATTTTTTACATGATTATGCTCATAGAATTGGGAAAAATTTAAGCATAGATAATTTGATTGATAAACTTTATGAAGCTAGAGAGATTTTATTTCAAACCAGGGCAACTGAACCAGCTATGAGAAATGGGCTTAATTATATTATGAATACATTAGAAAAACAACGGAAATCGCTATCTATGAATAAGTTATTAGAAATAATATCATATTGCAAAAATGAATATAAAAAAATGCTTGAAAATTCAAAAAAAAAGATAGCAGAAATAGGAGCAAGAAGATTTCCAGATATAGACACTAATGATGATTTTGTTGTCATGACTCATTGTCATTCTTCCATTGTAAATGCTATTTTCCTTGAAGCTAAAAAGCAGAATAAAACTAATTTCAAGGTAGTTGCTACTGAAACTCAACCTCGATTGCAAGGAAGGAAAACTGCAAATAAATTAATTAATGCGGGAATCGAAGTTATTCATGTAATTGATAGTGCTATGAGATGGGTAGTTAATAATTTGGATGTAGATTTAATAATTATAGGAGCAGACTCTATTACGTCTGAAGGGACTATAATAAATAAAATAGGTTCAAGATTATTAGCTTTGGTAGCACATGAAGAACATGTCCCTTTTTATGTAGCCACTCCCTTATTGAAGTACAATCCTCAAACTTCATTTGGTTTATTAGAAAAGATAGAAATGAGAGATTCTAAAGAAATATGGGAGGATGCTCCTGATAATTTGAAAATTTTAAATCCTGCATTTGAGACTGTAAGTAGAAGATATATAGATGGACTTATAAGCGAGGCAGGAATCTTCGCCCCAAGTCACATTCATAATTATTTTACGAAATTATACCCCGATTTAATTTAAATTACATTCCCCATTTTTCAATAGCTCTTTTAAGCTCTATGTGTTTATTCGAAAATTCATCCAATCCTATTCCATCTAATGAGGCATCAACAGCTTGACGAATAGCTCTAGCTCCTGAAAATGTACCATCAGGATGTCCATGACAACCCCCACCAAATTGAAATACCATATCTTTACCTAAAATTTCAATTAATTCGGGAACATGTAAAGGACTTAATCCTCCTGAAGCAACAGGTAGAGACGGTTTAATATTCAGCCATTCTTGGTCCAATAAGGTTTTATTATTACCTAGAACCTTAGACTGTGTTATCACATTATTTGTTTCAAGCACTTCTTGTTTATCACCTTCCATTTTTCCAATGATAGTCCCTGTATGTAATTGATCCATTCCAATTAACCTCATTATCTTTGCTAATGCCAACATTGTGATTCCATGTGTTTTGTTGCGAGTGAATGCCGCGTGCATAGCTCGATGAGCATGTATAACAAGATCTATATCTTCAATATAATCTCGAATTTCTTGTAATGCAGAAAATCCTACTGTAAAAACATCGATCATAACATATTCACCTCCATTGTATTTTACAATATCTGCTCTCTTCTTCATAATACTTAATTTTGCTGTAATATTTGGCATATAAATTTTCTTTTCTCCAGTTTCCTTCTCAACTAAATCCCTAAGTTTTAAAGTTTCTTCGGTTCTTTTATCAAATTTATTAAAAGTCATACTTGTTAAATTTTCATCATCTTTAACAATATCTAAACCCCCTAACCAAGCTTCTTGGCAAACCTTTGCATGTTCTCTTTCATTTAATCCAACCTTTGGTTTTACTATAGTCCCTAATAATGGCCTTTTTTCGATATTTAGCAATTTTCTAATACCATTAATACCATATTTAGGACCCTTGTACTTATTTACAATATTTTTAGGAAAGGATATATCTAGCAACCTTAAATTATTTAAAGTTTTCATTCCAAAGATGTTTCCTGCAATAGCGCTCAGGATTTGAGGCATATTATCTGGTTCAAAAAGATCCTCCGTATATGCTATCTTTATAATTTGGTTGTTATTATCAATGAAAAAAGTGGACGGTTTCAAACGATTGGCTATATCTGCAGACATTGTAGTGATGTTAGTCCAAGTTCCTATAGAACTTTCTTTTGCTATTTCTTCACATGCTTTTTCTAAACTATTACAATCTAAGGCTTTTTCAACAAAATACATTACTATTAGATCTTTATCAGTCGGTTTATAGTCCAAATTAACATATTCTACCACAAAAAATCACTTCATTTTGTTTAAATCGCATTTATTATTAAAGTAATTATTTTTTTATAATTTTTTATGATGTCTTGTAAAAAAAATAATATTATGGGGAAAAAATTTTATACTTTCTTTAATTATTCTAAAGAGTGATTAAAACATGAGTAAAGCAGAAATAAAACAAATTATCATAAATGTTAAAGAATTAATTTTAGCTCCAAAGGTTGGTAAGGAACAAAATGCAGATGATTTATTAAGATTTCTTGTTGAGCAATTACCTCAAATCGAGGTTAATCGTAACGGAGATCAACTTGAGATTACAATGCCAGAAAAGTTGTCTAAAAAGGCTGTAAAATTAAGAATCAAGAAGTTTTTGCATCAAAAAAATCTTTTCAATGATTTTAGACCTATTTTGTATAGAACTCATGAACTTGAAGGTTATATGATTAAGAAGAGAAAAGTTTTAGAATTATCCTACTATTAATTCGTTTCTTTAAAAATAATTATATATAATTTGAGATTTCTATTTTAAATGTGGATTTGAAACAAATCAAAATCAAGTCAATTAATAATTTAATGGCTTGTATCAATTTAGCAAGCTTATTAGAATTAGCAGGATGGCCCAAGCCAGGCAATGTTCATAGAACTAGAGATTATACTACTACTCGATATGAACACTTTTTATCTGGAATTGCTGCAATCCAGCCTATTTTTAGAAGATTTTGTGTTAGAGTTTTTAACCAAGTAACTGATGAAAACCAAGATTATTCATTTGTGAAATTAGGAAAATTTTTTAAAAGAGCAGCTAATGTAATGATGAAATGGCAAAAAGGAGGAAATGTACTACTAGGGCATATATTAATTTTAGCACCATTAAGCGGGGCAGCCTGTATTTGTAAAAAAATTAAAAGATTTACCTTAGATGATTATAAAAGGATTATTGAGAAAATAATAAATGATTCTACTGTTCAAGATACAATTGATCTTTATAAAGCCATTAAAATTTGTAATCCTGGGGGATTAGGCAAAATTGAAAAGTATGATCTTAATGATGATAATTCAATTATAGAAATAGAGCGAGATAAAATAAATTTAAAAAAAATTTTTGAATTCTCTAAAAGTTATGATTTAATTAGTTTTGAATATGCAACTGGATTTGAAATAACTTTAAAAGAAGGATTAACCTATTTTTTTAAAACATTTAAAAAATATCGGGATATAAATATTGCTACTGTGAACACATTTCTAAAATTACTTGGTGAACATCCGGATACATTAATAGTTAGAAAATCTGGGAAGGCTGCTGCTTTAATAGTATCTAAAAAAGCCTATAGAGCATTAGAAAAAGGAGGGGTGGCTACAAGGAAAGGATTAAAATTAGTTCTTAAACTCGACAAAAAACTTCATAAAAAAGAAGGAAAAATGAACCCTGGAACAACGGCTGACCTAATTGCGGGTATAATATTCTGTAGTCTGATATTTGGATTAAAATTTTAGAAAAAAGAAAAACTTTTGATTGAGGAACAATTAATTAGAAGTAAAATAGTTGTTATATAATTAGTGCTTAAGGTAATTATTCAAATGGAATTTTGCGATGAATGCGGTGGTATGATGTTTCCCTCTTCCGATAATGGAATAAAGGTTTTTAAATGCAAATGTGGCGCTATAAAACCATTCTCTGAGGAAAAATCTGAATTTTACAAATTGAAAACTAAAATTGAACATTCTGTTCGAAGTGAAGT
>JBHLKA010000187.1:0-4688 GCA_048887145.1 Candidatus Hodarchaeota archaeon | reverse complement strand
TATTTTTTTTTATTCGTTTTATATATAAAAATGTTCTTTATTATTAGTTTATTAACTTGTATAATATCTGGATAAAAGTGCTTTTTCTTATTAGAATATTTCTTAGAATAGCATTTTAGGCTTACTTTTATGAATTAAATATAGTTTTTTAACAGATTATAATTTTTTACTGTTTCAATCATAATTCTAATATTTTCAGGTTTGACGATTGCATCTATTTGTTGAGTAGGGCTAATTATAAGTGGAGTATTAGTCTCTTTTGCTTTTGATAATAATTTTATAACATAATTTTTAATTTGGATAGGAGTTCCATAGGCTAAAAATGAAATATCCAGATTACCAATAAAGCATAATCTGTTTGAAAATTCCTCAAAAAGAGAGAAAATATCCACTCCAGCAGAAGGTTCCAAACTTTGAATTGCATCAAATCCAATTTCAATAAATAAATCGATTAAATTAGAGATATAGCCATCAGAGTGTAAGATAACTAATTTATTATGGCTATGCATAGAATTAACGATATCATAATATTTTTCAGAAAATAATTTTTTCCATATTATTTTCGGAATGAATTCATGATTTTTATAGCCACAATCGTCAGCAATTATAAATAATTCCACTCCAATATTTTCTAGGGTTAAAATTAGACTCCTCATGTAATCTGAAAAGAAATCTACCACCCTTTGAATGAAAGATAAGTTATTCTTTTTTAAGCATTTTGAAAAATAGATAAATCCCATTGATTGCCATGTTTTTTCAAACAAGCCTGGTAAGGATAAAACAATATTTAATTCTTTTTTTAATTTAGGTAAAAATTTCTCTAATAGCCTTAAACTCTCCTTAGATGGAAGTTGCAGGTGCTCCCAATTATCGATGGTTTTTTCATCTTTGAATACTCCGTCCCAGAGATACCAGTTACTTCTATATTTTCGTCCCCATCCATCTACCCTAACTTGCTTATTTATTCGATAACCTCCTTCTCCTCGTCTGAAATCCCATAAAGAGATGGCATTAAAGCCCATTTTCTTAATTATATCATAATTCTTCTCAATTAACGTAAAATTTGCAGGACCTAGTTCAATATTATAGAGATCTTGATACTTTTTTAAGAACTCCAATTCAGGGTATCCTGGACAGTATATTGGAACTGAATTTGGTTTTTCCTTTTTTAAAGTTTTAATAAAATCAGTTTCTAATTGGGACATTACAAGGATCTTTAGAAACCAAAGAATAATTATTTGATTATTAATTATAAAAATAATTAGATTGATATGTGTTATAATTAGTCTTTCAATTGTTCTTTATGGATTTATGGAATTTTGTTGATTTATCATACAGTATTGGGTTATCAATAGTTCTCTTTATTTTTGCCTTTTTAATGTTTTTCATTGGATATGGAGGTCATAAAGCAAAAAATCGATATGGAGCAATTTCTACGATTGTTACTGGTACTTGTTTGATTATTTTTGGGTTATATAATCTAATATTTAGATTCTTTCCATATCCTTATAACGGGTTCATGGTATGGTGGTTAGGATTTGTCCTCCTTATTAATGGAATTTTTGTTTTGATTATTAAATTGAAAATGAGTAAAATGGATTTAGATCTTAAAATCTCACGAAAAGGCGAAGAAGTTCCGGAAAAAATATCTGGTTTAAGAAGATATGTTGAAAAAATGATAATCGAAGATCCATATAAAGAAGATATTCCATTTAAAATGGAATTGGTAAGGAAAAGTTTCCATTTAATGGGAATACTTGTCATTATAGGCTATTTTTGGTTAACACGATTAATTAGCGATGGAGTAATACTACTAATTAATCAAGTTGAACCCTCATACGAATTTTTATGGGGTGATATCTCCCTTTTTCCTCATATTATAGGGGATTTGGGGGGTCAGGCCCGGGATGATCTTACTATGATGGGGTTATTAGGAGCATTAATCTTTGCTCTCGTCTCTGATATATATCGCATCCTCAAAGGTCCTGAATATTCCCTTTTAAACTTTATTAGCCGATCAATTTTAAGAAATAAAGAAAAAAATGCTTTAGGACCACAAATTTATATCGTGACTGGATTTGTGTTTTCCTATATGCTTTATATGGCAGGATTTCTTAATATTGAATCATTTTTTGCTGGAGTACTTATTGCTTGCTTTTCTGATGCTGCTGCTGCTTTAATAGGAAGAAAATATGGCAAACATAAAATTATTTTAAGAAGTAAAGATACAAAATCTATCGAAGGCTTTTTTGCAGGAGTAGTCGTAGCATATATCATTGGTTTAATTTTTGTAGGTCCAATATACGCCTTGATTGGAGCAGCAATATTCTTTTTAACTGATTATTTTCCTGCAGTAACTGCTGATAATATTTTAAACCCAATTTTCATTCCAATAGGAATTCAACTTTTTATTTTGTTATTAGGTTTACCTGTAGGATGGTAATTAAAATATGCGTGAATTAATCGAAGAACTTAATGATATTAAGTTAATGATTTTTGATTTAGATGGTGTTATTTATAGGGGGGATAAATTACTCCCAGGTGTAGATGAAGTTATCCAACAATTAAAAGAACTTTCAATAAATATTGTTTATAATTCAAATAATTCTACAGCAACTAGGCAGATGTATTTGGATAAACTAAAAAATTTCAATATCTCAAGTAAAATTAGTGATTTCTATACTAGTGCTTCAATTACAGCTGCAGAAATTTCTAAACTAAAAAAAAGAGCGAAAATCTTTGTAATAGGAGAAATTGGCTTAAGGGAAGAACTAAAAGCTTGTGGACATGAAATTATACCAGAAGAATCAGAGTATGAGAAGGTTGATTTTGTGGTTGTAGGATTAGATCGTGATTTTAAATACAAAAATTTAGCATTTGCTCAAAAATGTATTTTAGAAGGCAGAGCTCAATTCTATGCTACAAATGCAGACGCAACATTACCAGTAGCTAACGGTTTTTTGCCTGGTGCTGGTGTTATGGTAAAAGCTCTTGAAACATGTACCGGGATTAATCCTGTAAAAATTTTTGGAAAGCCTCAACCTTATGGTATAGAGCTTATCCTAAAGGAAAAAAATGTTCCAACTAAAAACACCGCTATTTTTGGAGATCGTATGGATACAGATATTTTAGCTGGTAATTTGGCAGGTATTATTACGGTATTAGTATTAACTGGAGTTTCTCAAATGAAAGAAGTTGAACAATTAAAGTTAGGAGGTTCAGATGTTAATTTTAATCAAATACCGAATCTTATTTTAGATGAGTTAAGTAAAATTTTTTCCAATTAATTTCCTGATTATATAAAGCGGATAGTGCGCTCCTCACGTAATTGTCTAAAAATCCAATTTTTTTAATTCTAGAATTTTTATTAGCCATTCGAGGTATTTGATATGGTAAAAAGTAATATAGAAGACTTTGAAGAATTAAATACAATTGGAGAATTTAACTTAATTCTAGAGGATAATTGCACAAATTTTGCGAAAGAATTAGAACAAGAAATAAGTAAAGCTCGTGCTCACCATAAAAGGATTGAATATTATTCTGATAATCTAACGGTATACTCTTATAAAAAGGATCTAAATATGGGACAGGATATTTTGATCTTTGAAACTGTTTACAAAAATGAAAACAAGGTTGAGTTATCATTCATCGCAAATAGAAGTATGTATGGGTCTCATTTACTTTATTTAATCAACAGAGCAGAATTGAGATCTAAATGAATTATTCCTCTAAAATTAAATTTAAGAATTTCGAGAAGGAGTGTTAGTTTAATTTTAAATTATTCCTGATCTATGCAACATTATTTTTGCAATTTCATTAAAGATTTCTTCAATATTACGTCCATCTTTTGAAGAACATTCAATATATCCATACAAATTATAATTCCTCGCTAAATCATAAGCTTCTTTAGTTGAGACTGTCCTTTTATACTGTAAATCTAATTTTCCTCCAACCATAATGACTGGTAATTGCCCCTTATCCCCAATAAAGCCTTTTTTGAAAATTTCAATCCAATCTTTAAAGTTTTTCAAGCTTGAGTATCGTGTGATATCATACATAAAAATCCCTCCCGATGCTCCAACTACATAACTAGGTAAAAGAAATCTAAAGCGATCTTCTCCTGCAAAATCCCATATTTGGAGAGAGACCTTTTTTCCTTCAATTTTTAATTTTTTAACATGAAAATCAACACCTATAGTTATAGTAGAATTACCCTTAAAAATCCCAGTAAGATATCGCTTTACTAAGGTAGTCTTACCCACTCCGCCATCCCCGAATAAACAGACTTTATACATAGCGTCACTTTCCATTTTCAGTACCCCAAATATGGTAATATATGAGTTGTTCTAAAAATTATGAATTTAATAAATGTTCTCTTTTCACTTTTTTAATTGTTAATATTAAAAAAGTTCTATTTTAAAAATAATTTGTTTTAGAAAAATTTACCAAATTTTTTAAAAGTTCACATTTAAATAATTTTGAGTATAATTATTTAAAAAATAGTAATTTATAAGGCGCATGTTTATTATTGAATCAACCTGAATAAATTCATTTGGAGAATGAGCAAAACCACCAATACCTAAACCACCAACAATAAAATTTAATCCTAAATCTTTTTGAATTTTGCTTAGAGGAGCTGCTGCCGCGCTTAATGGCCAAATTTCTGTTTGGACATCTAGTTTTTCAAA
>JBHLKA010000186.1:3414-4742 GCA_048887145.1 Candidatus Hodarchaeota archaeon | reverse complement strand
ATTAAAATAGCTGAAACAGATTTAATTTTAAAAAGATCGAGTACATCACTGCCAGTTATTTTATAATTATAGGCCTTTGGCTCTTTCGGATCAACTCGCCGTACTACTTTATACTCTGAATCAATGCCATGTAAAAAATATGCAATTAACATTATTATTCCTATGATAGCTCCTAGCATAAACCCCATCCTCCACCCGATAAATCCTCCAATAATGATTCCTAATCCATTTCCAAGAAGGTATCCAAATTGCATTAAGCCAAATTTAGTACCTCTTTCTTGAGAACTGTAGAAATCACCAATCATCGAAAAACCAATAGGTAAAAAAGCTCCAGTTCCAATAGCGCTGATGATGAGAAATATACAAAACATTGTAAAGTTTAACGAGATGCTGAGCAATCCATAGGATAGTATCCAGATGAAATTGGTAAATATGAAGAGTTTTCTTCTAGTGATTTTTTTAGCAATATAATTTGTGTAATATCCAAAAAATAGGATGCTTGCCATACTAGTAAGTAGATTCAATGTAATTAAAAATCCAATACCAAATGACGTTGAACCTTGAAGGTTTATTAATAAATCGTCTATATTTGAAGGAATTATCCCCATGCTAAAATAGATCATTAAATATAATCCAAAAATCAAATAAAAAGTGTTATTTCTCCGTAATTTAAACCAGATATTATCTTCTAGTATATTTTTAAATAATGGTATTTTACTATCAAACCTATAATCTTTTCCAATTTGATAGTCTAAATTTTCTAAAAAGGTGTTATGTTCTTCAATAAGCCGAATTAATCGTGAATGAGTTATTTTCATATAATTTCAAAAGTATAATGATTGAAATAATATAATTGTGAAATTATTACCATCTATATTTAAAGAAAAAATTTAGAAAAACCAGTAATTTTTTTATAGTCATCTGAATCAAACCCTAAATCACGCCATTCATAGAGTTCAATATACTTTTTGATTTTAGGGTTTCCCTTCTTCACATTCTTACTAGAAATTTGAAAAGAATACAAAAACAAGGGATTATCACTATTATGCTTCAATCTTCTCTTTTGCAAGCTTATGGTAAATTTGAAAAAGGTGTATAAACATCTCTTGTCTGACATTTCTCACAAATTCTTTGTAGCCGTAACGTCCTGAATCGAACACGATTTCGTGCACTTTTTCTTTATTAGGGATTATGACTGTTACTTGAGCAGTCGTCACCGGAAGGCCTCTATATCCCCTTCTAGTATAGATACCTGCTTTAATAAGGGTTACACTTTTCCATTGAAAATAACCTCTTTTAATAACATTTCGATAATAGACTCCTGAAGG
>JBHLKA010000186.1:0-3314 GCA_048887145.1 Candidatus Hodarchaeota archaeon | reverse complement strand
CCTGCTTTAATAAGGGTTACACTTTTCCATTGAAAATAACCTCTTTTAATAACATTTCGATAATAGACTCCTGAAGGCCCAACAACAACAAACCACCTTATAATAGTAACACAGACAATAAGTATCAAAAATCCTGCTAAAGGAATTGAGATTGAGATTGATATTATAAAATATTCTTCATCTATAATCATAATGAAAAAAAACACAAATACAGGTATCACGATAAGGAGAACAATAGGGAGAAAAATCTTAATACTTCCCTTTAACACAAATATTTTTCCATCCAAGAACGCTTTTTCAATTTGGTCCCCTGTCCAGTATTTGCCAAAGGTGTATTCTCCTTTCTTATAGCTTTTGTAAGCTTCTTTCAATTCTTCTAAAATATTATGGTTATCCATATTATTCATATCTATAACAATTCAAAAATGTGAGAATGATTATTGTATCAAAATTACAAATTTTTTAGGGGAATTCTTTTACTTCACCTCTCAAGTTC
This sequence comes from Candidatus Hodarchaeota archaeon, assembly GCA_048887145.1. Taxonomy (GTDB): domain Archaea; phylum Asgardarchaeota; class Lokiarchaeia; order Sigyniarchaeales; family SOKP01; genus SOKP01. Next base: position 2,818 of record JBHLKA010000186.1, on the reverse strand, counting down.
CATCCTTAGCTTTCTACTCATTTTCTTCTTAATTAGTTTAGTAAATAATTCTCAGCTCCACAGTTTAAGCATTGAAAAATCCCATGTTCTTCATCAATGGTTTTCAGATTATTTTTTACCCCGCAATATCCACAAATAGAATTAACCCTTTCCGTTCCTGATTCTCCTATTTCTTTCTCAATTCGGAGCATATATCTTACATTAGTTGCGGCTTCCATTTTTGCTCCAATACTTTCTTCAATCTTATCTTTTGCAAGCTTATAGTAAATTTGAAAAAGGCGTATAAACATCACTCGTCTGACTTTTCTCACAAATTCTTTGTGTCCGTAACGTTCTAAATCGAAACGCACTTTTTTTTTATTAGGGAGTTTGATTATTACCCGAGCAGTTGTTACTGATGGTTTAAAGTAGTGAGGGAAGATATCACCTTCTGTAGTATGGATACTTGCTTTAGCAAGGGTTACATTTTTCCATTGAAAGTAACCTCTTTTAATAACATTTCGATAATAGACTCCTGAAGGACCAACAACAACAAACCACCTTATAATAGTAACACAGATAATAAGTACCAAAAATCCCGCAAAAGGAATTGAGATTGAGATTGGTATTATAAAATATTCTACATCTATCACAAAGAAAAAAAACACAAATACAGGTATCAACATAAGGAGAAAAATAGGGAGAAAAATCTTAATACTTCCCTTTAACACAAATATTTTTCCATCCAAGAACGCTTTTTCAATTTGGTCCCCTGTCCAGTATTTGCCAAAGGTGTATTCTCCTTTCTTATAGCTTTTGTAAGCTTCTTTCAATTCTTCTAAAGTATCATGATTATCCATATTATTCTCCTCTCCAATTCAAAAATCAGGTGGTTCAAAAGTTCCTAGTTTACTGTAATTATAATAATTCAAAAATATGAGATTGACCATTCTCAAAAGGCTTATGGGGATTTCTTTTGTGGTATAGTCGACACTTTTTAACGAGTCGCCGTTTGGCATTGAAATATAGATTTCCTCAAAGTCATATTTTTTAATTTCCCAAGTCCTTTCAACAGTATCCATACTAATATCTTCCCAATTATACCCTTTAATAGCTCCTCTCTTTTTATAGACCATTCCTTCTGCGCCAAGAACTATAAAGTTTGGGCGAAGTTTCCGTAATCCTGGAATCAAAAATCTAAGAGCAAGTGGGATAAAGGCAAAGATTATTAAAAGATTGATCATAAAAATAGTTAGATTAAAAATTAAAGCTTCTAAGCCAAGGTAGCCAAGGATGGCATAAAGGCTTAGTGTAATTATTAATCCTGAAGGAATCAAAATTAGTCCAATTATAATTTCCATTTTTGCACCTGCTTCAGTAAACACAAATTTCTTTCCATTCCTTACTGCGTTCTTAATATCATTTAGTGAAGTTATGGTCCTGTATTCATATTTTCCTTCTTTATAGTTCTGAAAGCTTAAGACATACTCATCTATATTATCCATCCTTAATTGATTTACCCTCTCTTAAATAAATTATAATAATCTAAAGGATAATGCTTCGTGTATTATAAAGTATGTATTTATTTATGCTTTATCTAAGGAAAGATAAAAAATCGCTCTAATACCATACACTTCTCTCTTCTTTAATTTGGTTTTTAGAACTTTCACCAATACCTTCTTCATTATCACTCATATATACTTAATTCAGCTATTATATTTTAAGAGAAAAACTTCTAATTTTTTTGATCTAAGTAAAGTAAATACAACAATTTAAAAGAAAAAAATTAAAAAAAGAAGTTAAAATTTAAATGGTATGTATAATTTCATAAGTCCATATAATTCTCGGGTTGTCACTTAAAAACTGGTATTCTTTTGTAAAACCCCCACAATCAGCAGTAGTGTCACTATAAATCATAAATGAAATAAAAGGGTCTTCTGCATAATCTGTTATATCTATATAGTATGTTATTTTCGACTCATTAACTCCCATGTAAAAAGGGATAATTACCATACCTAAAGGCAAGGGTCTATTATTATATGTTATTTCTTCCTCTGTCCAAGAATTATTATTTAAATATATTGGAAGCACTAAATCGAAAGCACCAATTATAATCTGTAATGATACTATTCCCTTAACAATATTATTTGGCTTATCTGATAAATTAAATTTAAAATAAGCATAATACCATTTCGTACCAAGATAATTTCCACTAAGCCAAGCAGTTTCGTTCCCATAATTCTCATCTGGGGCATCAGAATCAACATAAGTATCATCAGTACAACTGTAAACCTCTATCTCCTCTACTGTTTTATAAGTAATATTATGTGGAGTAAAAAAAGTATAAACAGTAAGTCCACCCATCGTTCCACCAATTATTAGAACTATAAAACCCACTAAAAGAATTTTTAAAGTTTTTTTCATATTAATTCACCTTTATTATTCCTAACATGTTCATTTAAATCATTTTCATTAAAATCTTGGAGTTTATTGTCAGTCTTTGTAGCATTTTGATCTTTTAATCTTTCTTTTTTACTCTTTTTCAATGAATTCAATTTAGATTGATCATTTTGTTCATTTTCTTTCATTTTTAAAAATTTAATGGATTTTTAGAATTTAGTCTATAGCTTTTAAGAAAATATTCCTTTTTCTTATTATAAAATCGATTATTAAAGGATTAATCTTAATTTATTCTAACAATAGAATAAAAAATGACAACATTATGACTACGAGATCTATTGTTATTCTGGGCGAAGCTTCCATAACCCTAGAATCAAAAATCTTAAAAAAAATCTTCGGATTTTGGTGAACTATGTAAAATAAATAGTGATATCAAATA
>JBHLKA010000185.1:0-4815 GCA_048887145.1 Candidatus Hodarchaeota archaeon | reverse complement strand
ATAATCAACTTGAATTTCATACTTATGATAGCTATAGTAGATGTGCGCAAAATCGAAATTTAACCATGCCCTACTCCACATTTCTTCACTACAATTCATTGACAGTTGTAGATATTTAATATAACCTCCCTCTTTTACTCTATCAAATACAGGACCTTGAGTAATATTCCACCATTGATAATAAATTCGCTTGGCGGTTGGGTATTGATCAATTACTTTAGATTGGTTTGATCCATCATCAGCAAAAGCCCAGATCCGTAAGTCTGAAGATTGATCTAAACCATCACTCGAATCCGAATAGGGCCATACTTCATAAAGAAGAGAAATTCTATGTACATGTTTAGCTATAATATTATTAAAATCACTATATTCACCCCATTTCAATTTAATTACTCCGGGAAAATCAGTTCCTCCATTTGCTCTAAGATAAATATATTTATAATCTTTCTTTTTATAAGTATCCGTGAAATTCCAATCACCTCCATCAGTACTTCCAAAAGTCCCTGTATGTATAGGGATTGATAGAGGAGAAACCTCATTTTCCAAAAAATTATAAGATTTGCTTATTGCAAAGTCTGTTGAATCATAAGTTCCGTCCAATTCTCTTATATTATCCTCATCCCATAAAATTCCATCAGTTTGATTTCCTTTTATAATGTCTTTATCTGCATAAAGGAAATCAATTCCAGAAGTAGATGATTTAGGTATCTTGGTCTTAATATCAGCTTTTTCTGAATTATCATCATTTTTATCAAATTTTTCAGTAGAAGGTACTGTTAATAAAAAAAGTCCACTTAAAATTAAAACAACTATAATGAAATAAAGCTTAAATTTAGATTTTATTTTCAATATATTCCTACACCCTAATTTTTTTATAATTAATAATTATGCATGATTATAATATAAAGTCTTAGCAATGCAATATTGAAATGTTTTACTATAAACAACTATTTGACGGAATTGTGTGTAACCATGTATTTTTGTTAGCTCAAAACAGGATTAGATTTAGAGATTTTTTTTTATTAGGCATAAATAAAAGCCAATAGTATTATGTAAATGAGGATAAAGACGTTGAGAAAGTTTAATTTCACTCATTAAAGAATGGTCAAATACCTCAGTAAGCCCATTAGTGCCATATTGATTAGCAATTTTACTAATAGAATAGTCAGATAAATTTTGAAGCACTTCATTAATGACAAATTCATTTTCTTCAGGTGCTATCGAACATGTACTATATAATAGTTTTCCTCCTGGATTTAGGATTTTTAAACCAATATTCAGCAACTTTTTTTGGATTGATGCCATTTTATTTATGTCTTTTATTGACCTACTTTTTTTTCTACTTGGATCTTCTCTAATTAGACCTTCACCTGTACAGGGAGCATCTAATAACACCTTATCTGCTTTAATTCTTAATTGGGCTAATTTTATGGCATCAAAATTCAAGATTATTGAATTTGAAATCCCCATTCTACGTAGGTTTAAATCCAAGGGAAGAATCCTATTTCTATTTTTTTCAATTAAAATTAAAGTTCCTTGATTTTCCATAATTTGAGCTAAATGTGTAGATTTACTCCCTGGAGCAGCACACATATCTATAACTACATCAGTCGGTTTAGGATCGAGTATTAAAGCAGGAAACATAGAAGCAATGCTTTGTAAATAATAGTATCCTTGTAAATATTCATGAGTAGAACCTAAATTTAATTTGGATTCTAAAACTTCAAATGCATATGGAATATGCTTAATAGATCTTAATTTAAAGTCTTTACTTTCGAGTCTTTCTTTTAATCTAACGACTGAAGTTTTTAAAGTATTGACTCTAATAGATGGATTTAAAGGTTTTTCATTTGCCTCTAACAATCTTATTGTATTATTCTCTCCCAGAAATTGAATATACCTTTTTATCATATAAGGATGATAACCAAAAGTTTCAGCAAGTTCATTAATCAAATTTTCATCTATGGATATTTAACTCTCAACTCGATAATTTTCTATTAATATTTAATAAAAAATAATGAATTATATTTGTTATTGCAAGAGAAATAGGTAAAGTTATGATTGAAGTTGAGATAAAAGTAGCAATTTCAAATCCAGACTTATTAAAAGAAAATTTAAAAAAATTGGATGGAAAATATGTGATCTCTTTAGAACATGAGGATACATATTTTAATATGCCAAGGAAATTAAGAGATTTTAAAAGGACTGATGAAGCTCTCCGATTAAGAAAATCTATTGAATTTAATAAGAATAATAAGGAGAATACAACGGTTTTACGATCTTTTATTACTTATAAAGGAAAAAAAATCGATCACACCACTAAAACACGTGAAGAAATCGAAGTCGAAATTAAAAATTTTGGAAAAACGAAAAAATTATTTGAAAAATTAGGATTTAGGGAAATTTTTACAGTAAAGAAGGAACGAGAATTGTATGAATTCAATTTTAAAAACGAAAAAATTGAGGTATTAATTGATTTTCTACCAATTCTAAATCAAAATTTCATGGAGGCGGAGGTAGTAGTAGAATCTAAAGAGGAAATACCTCCTATACAGGCAAAACTTTTTGAATTTCTAAAAAAATTTGGAATATCTAAAACCGATTCAATAAGAGAATCATATCTAGAATTAATAGCGAAAAAATTAAAATTAGTATAATTTGAAAGAATTCAATTTATTGCAGGAGATGGATGTTATTTCAAAATTAATTGATCTAGTTTTTCTATTTTTGTATCTAACTCTTTCTTAACTAAACATAGATCAAAATTTCTAAAAATAATAATAATAGAGTCATTCTGAATTGATTTTAGCTTTTTAGTAATTTCATGAACTAAATTTAAAAATTCATAATACTCTACGTTATTATCCATTTTCTCATCCATCTCCTTATATATTTATATTTTAATTTAATAAAGCTTACTCCTAATTAAAAGATCATCAATTAAAAATAAAAACAAATTGGAGTCCAATCTTTTTTGATTTTATTTTATATGATCAAATTACATTTATCTCTTATTTAATTTGTTTTAACACGCTTTTTTAAACTAAACTTAATGATAATAGCAATTACATAAATTAAATATACCAAAGCAATGTAAAGTGTTCCAGGAAAATCTGTAAAGATTCCAGCACACACATTATGCATTGCATGGAAGATAATTACTAGAAATATACTTTCAGTATTTATATAAATCCATGTATAAATAAAGGATAAAATTGTGACCAAGAATAAAAATTCAGGAAAGCTCGACATTGATCTAACTCCACTCCAATAAAAATTGAAATGCCAGAAAGCCCATAAAATGCCAATTATGAAACTCGTTATAATTGGGTTGAATTTTAAGTTTAACTTTGGAACAGCATATCCTCTCCAACCAGGTTCTTCTTGAATACCTGCAATACTTAGACCAAAAATAACGATCCAAGATATATTCCATGAAATATTATCTATGAAAACTTCTTGAATAGTATTCCCCATCAGTAAGAGACATAATTTTGGAATTATATAAGCAATTATTGGAAAGAGAAAAACGATTAAATACCAATAGAACTTAACTTTAATTTTAATAAAGTGTCTAAAGAATTTCTTTAAACCTATTTTTCCTTCTGTTATTCTTATTACAATTAATGCTGATAAGAAGGGTCCTGCTCCAGGGAGTAAGAGTAAAATATATACAATAATCTTAATTGCTATATTATAGCTTTCATTTAATATTCCTCTAAATAATAAGCCGAAAAAGTAACCAAGCCCCCAAAAAATAATATAACTTAAGACAAAATAAAAAATTATTGAGTATGAAGTTTTAATTTGTTTCATATATATAACACAAAATAGTATATTAAAAAAACCAACAATAAGAATTGTGAAAGATTAATAAAAAATTTTAAAGTCCAAAAGAGAACTGAACAGAAATGGAAGATATAAAAATAAAAGGCCTGAAGATTTACAAGGCAATATTTGAAGGAAAGAAAAATGTTGAAATTGACGAGATTGAATATCCTATTAAAAAGTTTTCAAGTGGAATTAAATATATAGATCTTTTCGGTTATCGATATATAGAACAAAATTGGAGAAAAAAGTCGGAATGGGGAAAAAAAGCACGAGAGGGACATAAAATTATGTGGATTATAAAAGGAAGACGTTACATTGCGAGAATTATGGATGGAGAATATCTTGATTTATTGAAAAAAGAAGATTGATAGTATTTAATATAATAGCAGATAATAACAGAGATATATAATATCAGTAGAAATCTAGATTCTAAGTGACTTTAAGTTTCGTATTGATTCTGGTAAGTTCTTTATTCTATTTCCTCTTAAATCTAAAATCTTTAATTGCTTTAAATTAATTAAATTTTCAGTAATATAGTTAATTATCTGTTCTCCTTCATGATTATTTAGATATAAGTATTCTAAATTTTCTAAATTGCCTATAGACTTAGGAATTACATTAATTTTATTAAAACTTAGATTTAAAGTTTTTAAAGCCTTGAATTTTCCAATACAATCTGGAATATTCTTGATATTTTGATTTACCAAACACAACTCTTCTAAAAATCTTAATTTACATATTTCCTTGGGAAATATACCTATACGTGATAACTCAGATGATAGATGTAGGGCAATTATATTGCCATTTTTATTTAATTTATAATAAAATAATAATGATGGTAAAAATGACGTCTCTAATTCTAATTTGACAAAAGCTTGGCCAGTAAAAATTTCTAATAGCCCTAATATTGAGGCTTCCTCAAGCTTAACTCCATTTTTAATATATTTTTCGATATAGTTTTCTGTTAAGGAAATATCTAATACC
>JBHLKA010000184.1:0-4852 GCA_048887145.1 Candidatus Hodarchaeota archaeon | reverse complement strand
TCATATTGTAAATTAGGACTTAATTCTTTAACTAAACTATTCATAAATGGTATAGCACTCCTCCGACAAAATGGTTCAGGGTCTAATCCCATCATTTTGGCAGCTTCATAAACGGGACATTTCCCTACTTTTATGCTAACTTTTTCATCAGTCTCTTTAAGAATCTCTGTTTCAATACCAAATCCTTGAATAGCACCTGAAGCTAAAAATGAAGCGTTTTTTGGATTCATCTCTTTAATTTTTTCCCGTCTTGCTTGACTTTTTGACATTCTACCTTGTAGTGCTCCCATGTTTTGACAAGTTTCTTCAATCATGTTATATGTTTTCTCCTCTCCATCTTCCTTTACCACCGTATTTATAAAAGCATCTAATAAAATAAAAGCATTTTTGGCTCCAGAAAATGTATCCTCAAGTGGAATTTTTATTACCTCTTTAAAATTTCAATTAGATTTCATTATTTTTCATAAAATTCTGTAAATAATATACTTACATTTTAGTATAAAAACTTTCTCTTAGAAATAAAATCTATATTAAAATTAGACAAAAAAGGAATTAATATAGGAATTTAATTAACTAAATAATTAAAAAAGTAGGTTTATATATTAAATATTTATATTAAATTCATAGTTTTTATTATTCATTTTGGATAGAAGAAAGATATGACTCATATTCCAAGTGGCGAGGATAAAATTAGTAAAACCTCTAGTGTTGCTCTTGATTTTCTTCAAAAAACATTGAGTAAATCTGAAGAATATACTTTCCTTGATATAGGTTGCGGTAATGGACGTGATATAGCCTATTTATCTTCCCATTTAGATAATCTCATAATGTACGGAATTGATATTTCACGAAAGGCAGTAGAAAATGCTATTCAGCTTAACTCAAACAAAACTAATGTCACATTTGAATGTAAGAATTGGATAGACTTAGATGAAACTCAATATGATATCATTTATATCTCAGGCGTTTATCACTTCTTCAAGCTAACTGAGAGAGAAGCATTCATTTATAAAATCAAGAGAATTTTAAAACCACATGGTTTATTTATTCTATGCACCCTTTCCTCAAATGATAAGCAATATTATGGGAAAGGTATACCTGTTAAAAATGATCCAAATTCTTTTCAAAGTGAATTTTTTCTTCACTTCTCTTCAGAGGAAGAACTACGAGAGGATTTTGAATTTTTGAATGTTATTGATCTGTTTGAATATTTCCATAAAAATTATGCAAAAGATACCGAATATCATACAATGTGGATGTTGATGGGTGAAAATAAAATAGAGGGGCAACCTATTTAATATTTATTTAAAAATAGCATATCATTTCCATCTTTTAGCTTTCTTCTGAAATTATAATAGACAATAACTTATCAATTTTTAATTATATCTTGCTTTTATTATTTGGCGGGTTAATTCACAAAACGCCTCTTCAACAATATCAGTACTATTTGGAGCTGTTTCAATATAAATTCCACCCTCGTTTTTAACAAATTCACGGATTTCTTCTCGATTAATTGGTGATTCCATCAGATTAAGTAAATGAATTTTATTTCCAATTAATACAAATGGCATAGTTTCTCCAGTATATTGACGAATCTCACTAAGCCAATTTCCAATTTCTTCATAAGTTTGTTCTCTGGTTAAATCAAAAACCAAAAGCGCACCTGCTGCTCCTTTATAAAAGGTAGATCTTATAAACTCAAATCGCTGTTGTCCCCCGATGTCCCATATACTCAGCGTTGCTACATCTCCTTGTACGTATTCCACATCTTTAGTAAGAATATCTACTCCAACAGTGAGTTTATAATTTGCACTAAAGCGATTTTTAATAAATCTAGTTATTAACTTTTCTCCACCTGAGTTAGGTATGCCAATTAAAATGATTTTAAGTTTAAAGGAAGGCATCATCTTTCATTATCCCTTTCAAAATCTAAATAAATTATCGAATTTTTCCTCTACCAAGTATAAACAAGAAAATTTATCTATATAAATCTCACAGTTTTATCAGACTATATATCAAGTTAACAATTTTTTTTAATTTTTTTACCTAGTTAAAATAAGTTTTATAGAAAATTAAAAAAAAATATTTTTTAATATGATTTAATTAAAAGTTGATTGATATTTACGTTTACAAGCTTTTTCCAAGTACCTTAATCGCATCTTTCATACCCATTACTGGCTCAATTTTCATAGAAAAACCTTCTATTTTCCAGAATGGAGCAATTAACTTTGAAATTTCAAGGAGTGCTTCATCTGCATTTCCTTTTTCCACCATAATAACATTATAACCCTTTATACCGCGGTCTCCGTCAGGTGTTGCAAAAGTGTGCCATCTTTTTATATAATCTGGGAATTTACCTGCCACTTTTTTAAAAATTTCAAACCATTCCTCTGTTTTATTATATGGTGTCCATTGGATAACCATAAAAATCATTTTGGTTCCACCTCTCTAAATATTTTTATTAAAATCTTCAAAATTTATAGTAATATATAATATCCTAAACACCTATTTAAGTCTTTACATTTCTGTATACGATTAGAATCCAATTTCTTATTATGCGCTAGATCTTTCCAAGATTAATCGTGCTAAAGCTTCAAAAGTTTTTTCGACATTCTCCCCTGTTTCAACACTGCATTCAATAAAGCCATCTAGCCCTCGTGATTTAGCAATTTTGATGCCATCCTCAGCAGAAATCTGTTGATCATTAACTGTATCTGATATAATCCCCACCGCTATTATGGGGAATTCTTCCCTTCGTGCGATTTCACTCCGAATAATTGTTAACCACTCATCAATACTCCTAAAAGAAGATTCTTTATTCGCATCATATACAAAAAGCCCCCCTTTAGCACCTCGAACGTAGGTTGGAAGTAAAAATCTAAATCTTTCCTTGCCCCCAAAATCCCATATTTGTAATTTAACTTTCTTTCCTCCCACATCTATGGTTTTAACCTCAAAATCGACACCTATTGTCATTTTTGAATCAGATACAAATAAATTTGTCAAAAAATTCTGAGTTAAATCTGCTTTTGGCACTTTTGGTTCATCAAACATAACGATCTTAAATGTAGCATCATACATCCCTCTAGGCTCATCTCTAACTGATGGGGAATAACTGGCCTCTATATGTTTTCGTTTATCGCCACGATACACAATTCCCGCTACAATCCCAAGTACAGCACTCGAAATCCATAATATCTCACTAGTTATCCCCAATAGTGATATATCAACCCACAACGCAATTAAACTTATCACTAAAGAAATTATTCCATAGTAATTAAAAAAAAACCGCGTTAAGGGATAGTAAATAAAATAATGATAATAAACATTTGAAGTTTGAACCGCTAGATAAACACCAAGAATACCGGATATTAACAATATTGAAAACAATAGTCTGAGTGGAATAAGAACGTTATTCGTTGGATCTGGGCTTAAAATACATGAAAAGATGATTAATTCAAGACTCAGAGTCCCCAATAAACTTGTTAAAGGTGAGCGTTTCATTTCAACATCTCTAAAACAAAATTAACCAATCTAATCTTAGTTAAAAATTCATTCGACTTATATGTCTATAAAATATAATTAACTTATTCTTTAAAAAAAATAACCACATCCATTCTTTTTCAATCTTTTCTTCTCTCTTAATTAAAAATAAAAGAAATTAGGATTTAGGAAAAATTGTAGCTATAGCACTTAGTACAAGCCCCACAATTATACTTATAAAAGTAACTAGTAGTAAAATATCTGTATTTGAAAAGATATAAACACCAACTACCACCATACTATAACAAATTGCTTGAAATGATACTATAAGGGTAAAAATCAAACCCGTTGAGGTTTTATTATTGTTTTTAAATCCGTCAAATTTAGCAATCCCCGTCGCAAAATATTTCAAAATAAATGTAACTATAAATACCGCAACCAATACAATGATTCCATATATAGGTAAAAGTTCACTAGAAATATCTGCTAAATATTGTTTAATAAATGCCTCACTAAAAGCTACAATAATTAATGCTTCTCCTGGAAGCCCTCTTATCAAATTTTCAAGATAATTAGTCATTTATGACCCTCTATTGCGTTTTGAACAAATGTAAAGTTCAATAATTAATTATATTTCTATTTTATTTAAGGATTTACTTTTCTGTCTAAGTCTAATTTAACAAGCCTAATTTAATAGAAAAACTATAATATAATGAATCGCATTATACTAAGGAATAAGAAACAGTTATTCGATAAAAAAATATTAATAAAAATTTACATTTAGAGTTGTTGATATGGGCATTGAGAAAATAAATGAAGATGAGATGGAAAAGGAAAAGTTAGAAAAAGAACTACTTGAAAGAGAAGCACTTGAAAAAGAAAGGATTGAAAGAGAAAGACTTGAAAGGGAAAGATTTGAAAAACTGAAAATGGAAAATAAATTATATCCTAATAACTCGCTTTTTATGATCCCTAGTTGGAGTGGTTTATTAGGGTATCCCACCTTAGGAACCTATGTCCATCATCCTGTCTCAAAAATAGAGACAGATACCACTATATTTTTTAGTGGATATGATTATTCAATTGAAACCAATAAAGGAACAGTTCATTATTTATTTGGCCTCGGGTATTATTTCCTTAAATTTGAATTAGAATCCGGTAAATATATAACTGATAATAGAATCCTTACAGGATTAGTATTACCAGACTTTGTATATGATCTAATGGCTACTTCAGCAAATATTACTTTAGAAGAAGATCGTGACGTAATTATCGCAGAAAAAGTGATAAAAGTCCCTATTGATTTGTCTAATAAATCAGAGGATCACTTAACTTTTATCAAGGGTGCATTGATGCGAAATATTTTCAT
>JBHLKA010000183.1:0-4858 GCA_048887145.1 Candidatus Hodarchaeota archaeon | reverse complement strand
CCTAAAACTTATAAACATTATGAAAATGTTATTGATAAAATTCAATTACCTACACCTAAGTTTAATGAGGAACTTGGATTCTGGCATGTTATTAAAAACCGTAAATCAACTCGAAGTTATAGTAATGATTCAATAACCCTAATGGAATTAAGTTTACTATTATTTGGTATTTCAGGTATAACCCGCAAATATCCTCAATTTGCTTTTAGAACTGTTCCTTCTGCGGGGGGTCTTTTCCCAATTGAAACATATCCAGTAGTTAATAACGTAAAAGACATCACACCTGGTATTTTCCATTATAATATACCCGAACATAAACTGGAGTTATTAAAGCAAGGTAATTTTAAACAAGAACTAGCAGCTGGTTGTTTAGATCAGACAATAGCTTATAATTCAGCAGTAAGCTTCATATGGACAGCAGTTATAGAAAGATCTAAATGGAAATATTTACAAAGATGTTATCGCTATATTTATTTAGATGCAGGGCATATTGGGCAAAACCTTTATTTAGTTGCTGAGGCTCTGGGTCTAGGCGTATGCACTATTGGAGCAATTTATGATGATGAATTGAATCAGTTATTAGAGATTGATGGAATGAATGAAACTTCTGCATATGTAGGTGTTATAGGTAAAAAATAAAAAAATAATTTGAAAAATTTGGAAATAGGGCTTAAAGTTAATTTTATTCTTTTCTTCTCTTCTTTCTTATGAAAAACGTTGCAGCAATGGCTAATGCAAAAGCGCCTGCACCAATTATAAGTCCAATAATAAGTCCAAGTATAAAAGGATCCATCTCAGAGGGAGGAGCTACGCAAATGTTTCCTTCAAATATATTACCAATACTACCAGTTTCATTATAACAAACAATATTACTTGATAGGTCATTATCAAGAATAAAATTGTTATTACTATTATCTAAGTACACTCCGTGATTATTATGGTTGGCTGTATTAGAAGATATAAAATTATTGTCACTATTAACTAAATTTATCCCATTCAAATCATTATTATTGGCAATATTATCCATTATTACACAACTATCACTTGATTCTAAAAATATCCCATGTTCCTCATTATAACTAGCTGTATTATCTGTGATAAGATTATTATTACTAGCACTATCTAAATGTATTCCACTTTCATTATTATAATTGGCAATGTTGAATTTTACAATATTTCGTTGACTTCCTGAAAATACAATAATACCATCCCAATTATTATGATGTACATTATTGTTTTGAATAAGACAATCATCACAAGAAAACACTCTTATGCCATATTCACGGTTATTATATACAGTATTACCTGTACAAATGATATCCACTCCAGCGTTAAAACGAATGCCATTTCCATAATTATCATATGCATTATTATTTGAAAATGTAACATCATCACTTCCTGTAGACCAAATTCCTTCATCTCCATTATGATGAGCTATGTTACCTGAAATTGTGTTATTATGGGATCCATTTATATAGATACCATCATCTAAATTATGATGTGCATTATTGCTCGAGATAGTATTGAATTCTGAGGTAGCATGTAGATAGATTCCATGAAAATTACCATACATAGTATTAGATAGTATTGAGTTATCGTTGCTTCCATCTAGTTCAATTCCATAATCTGTATTATTATAAATTGTATTTCCAGATAACGTAGAACTATCAGTAATTCCGAAAAGTATTCCATTTGAATTATTGTATATTGTATTTGAGGAAACTGTATTTGAATAACCTAATGAAAAATAAAAACCTACTCCAATATTGTCAAATACTTCATTATTACTGAATGTAGCAAAGCTGCAATCATTAGTAATAATACCAGCACTCCCCATTTTTACAGTATTATCTGCAACGTTTAAAGTATAACCATTATCAACCAATATCCCTACTAATCCGCTTATTGTAATAGCATTATTTAAAATGCTGATAAAGGAGCAATTTAGAATCACAATTCCACCAAAAACTTCATAAATGTCGTTTTCTCTTAAAATTCCATTAGTTGTATTTTCCAAAAGAATACCTGCAGTAGTAGGAGCAGTTGAAGTTAAATCACAATTTATAATTCTAAAATATTTTCTCGAATGCCGTACTTCAATACAATTTCCAGCTGATACATTAAAAAAATGATTTTGGATAATATATGGATTACCTGATGTACCTGCACCAGTGCAATACCCTTGATCTTTTGCCCATGTCCAATTAGTGAGACTTCCAGGTAAATCATTTATAGAAAGTGAGGTGTTGTATGTAGTAGAAGTCTTTAAATTCAATGTATTATCATAAACAGGACTTTGTATGGGTTTAATGCCTGCATTTGTAGTTAGAAATATAGTACTTGATATCATCGATAAACCTAGAAATAATATTAAAACTAAACTCAAATTCTTATTATGCATTGAATCGACCTTTTTTAATTATATTTATTTTAATATTAATGAAGATATGAATATTTAAATTTTATAGAATAATTTTTTCCAATGTTAAGAAAGACAATTTTTCTAATTCTTTATTTATAATAATGGTAGAATTGATTTGGAAAGAAGTAATATGTTTTTAAAGGAATTAGTTAAACGTGAAGATACAAATTTGATTAATAATTTTTTAATTGAAGCAAGTAGGCAACCAGACAAAAAGTATCTAAAGAAAATTAATTATCTTATTAAGGAGGCAAGTAAATCTCTTCTTGAAAAGATTAAATTGAATTTAATATACTTCTTAGGTGAATTTGGAAAAGTCGAAAAGTTAGATGCGATTTATCTACAATTTCTAGTTAATAGTTATTTTAATTCTGATAGATGGATAAGAAATGAAATTCTTGAAACTTTTAATAAATTAAGTAAGGAAAATGAATTATCAGACGAAATTATTAACATCTTAACATATGCTTTACTTGAAGATTATGATCCTACAAAAAATAATGCTTTAAATATAATTAAAAAACTAGATTTTTTACCAGATTTAATTTTAAAGAATTTGTTAAAAATTTTAGAACATTCCAGCAGGGAGTTAGTTGAAAGTATTATTTCAATTTTAAAATTTCATTTCGAAAATAGTCAAGCTTTGTTTACTATGTTAAATTCTTCTGAAAATTTTATTTTTTTAGAAAAAAACGCCATAAGATCTTTACTAATTGCATATTTTGACTCGATTATAAATTTAGAGACTTTTAGAAAAAAAATCATTGATTCAGAGTGGCCTGAAAAGCATAAAACTTTATTCTATAATGAAATAGATACATATCAAAAAATATTAGCTAGAAGCGTATAAATTTCAATTTTAACTTGATTTCTCATACTTTTTTAATATAATATCTAAGTTCTCATGAGAAAATACAATTTCATTAAAAATTTTTATAAGTTGTTTAGTAATATCTCTTGGATTACCCTTTGCCTTATGAAATATATTACTTAGTATTTTTTCGTTTAAGGGGAAGTAAGAATTTGGAAAGTCTTCATAAAAAGTTGAATAATTAAAATTTTGAAGGTAATTTTCCATATTCTGTAAATAAAACTCAAATATATCATCTTCTAGGAAATTTTCAAGATAAAGCGGGTCAAGAAATTCTAGTCTTAATGGTTCTTCCAATCTTTTTATTTTTCTCTTTACTTCTTCTAATGATTTATCAGCTCTTAATGTAATAATAATACGCAGATCTTCAATCCTTTGTAATTTAAGTATTTTTTCTAGTACTTTTTTAGTAGCAAAATCATTAGGGAGTTGTTTTTTACCATAAAGCCAACTTCGATCAAATACCTCTCCTTCATCTTCATCTTCTTCAGAGAGTATTGGAATGGAAATGATTTTCTCAAAATCATCTATAAAAAAGACTGTTCCCAATTTTGAATTCTCAATAAGTAACTTTAACATAATAAAAGCATTTTTACTTTTTCTAAGATCATACATGAGATTGAGTCTTGATAATTCCTTTATATTCATTAGTTCACCCAATAACCACCTTTCTGCTTCAATTTTTTTGTAGGGATCTAATTGGTGAGTTGTTATCCCCATAATTACATCCATTAAGGATACTTTTTCACTTTCTCGAAATTTATTTAGCAATTTTTTAAAAGCGTTATTTTTAACTTTTTTAAGATTAGCGACATGAAAAAAGCCAAATTTTCTCTCTAAAGCACCCCAATCATTACAAAGTTGATTAATTATATTTCTTAATGGTTCCAACCCAATTGTTTCAATAAACTCTGAATATGTGTTATAGAAAAACTTTTTATAAACTTTTTCAAGCGAAAGATGGATTGTATTAAAATAATATAGTCTATTTTTCAATGCCCAATATAGATGTGTTTTTCCAATTCCCACTTTTCCAATTATCGGAAGTATAAAATTCTTATTATTTTCTATATTTTTTACTATTGACTCTAATAAATCTATTCTTGACTTTGCTAATCCTAATTCCTCTTTAATCTCACCGGTACTCACAAATTTCTCAAAAGGATTAATTCCCGTTTTTAAAAAATTGAGGAATACTCCTTTTTTATTTTCAAATAATAACATCCTCTTGCCCTTTAAACTTTCAATTCTTCAATGCCCAAAATAATAATATATTTTACAACCTTGTCATCAACGTTAGTCAGTGGTTCATAGCTTATATCTAAATCATCGTTTTCGTCTCTTCCAATAATTAGGCAATCATAAAATACAGGATCACCTCTATGATTAATAACCACTCTATCGGCAACTAAAACTCCGTCCATTATAAGAGAAATAGGATTTTTAAGGATTTCTCCTTTAAAAAATTCCAAATGGTTAATTCCAAGTTCGTAATCATCTAAAAAGAGTCCTGCTGTGTGGAGAAGATTTAATGTGAAAGGAAACGCATCTGAAAATTGTCCTTC
>JBHLKA010000182.1:0-4900 GCA_048887145.1 Candidatus Hodarchaeota archaeon | reverse complement strand
AGGAGTGGAAATTTATGATTAAGAAAGTATGACTTATTAAGTATAAATAAGAACTTATCCTATCTTTATAATAACGAATTTTGACGAAAATCAGATTATGAAACTATGAAAAATAAGAATTATAACTTGGGCTTTCTCCTTATTTTAATATGGGGAATTTTGTTTGGTTTATTCTTTTTTTTCCCAATAATTACCGATAATTTTTTTATAAACAATGATCAAAAAAAGAGCCTGAACTTAAGTAGTTATTTGGAAATTCCTCCTTTTATCATCGATGAGACAGGTTTTCAAGGTGTTACTTGGGCTGAAGTCGTTCAACAACCTTGGTGCTCAGGAAACGGGACACCGGAAAACCCATATATCATAGAAAATGTTTCTATCAGGGGGGGTGGTCGAAATATAGGCATATATAGCTCAAATGCTCATTTTATAATTAGAAATTCACGAATTATCGAAGGAGGTCAAGGGATATTTCTAATGATGACTGATAATGGCAAGATAATTAATAATAATTTTTCACTTAACTCACATGCCATATCAATGGAGACATCTGTTAATAATATCCTTATTTCCAATAATTCTTTCACTTATAATGCTTGGGCTATCCGTGCTACATTTGGAGCTGGCAATAATAATATAACTGATAATATAATAACACATAATGAGGGTGGTATTATAATTACTTATGGATATAATTGGAAAATTCTGAGAAACAATTGTTCTTTCAATGGAGACATTTTATATGATTATCATGATGGTATTTTCTGCCATGGAGATAGAAATGATATTATAGATAACATTTTGAATAATAATAGAAGAAGGGGGTTATTCCTTATAGGAGATAATAATACAGTGTATAAGAACGAGATGATTAATAATGGAAATGATGGAATTTATATTACAGATTCAAGATATAACAATATCACAAAAAATGAAATACGTAATAATAGTCTGAGAGGTATCTTGTTACACGACGCAATCTTTAACATGTTTTCAGAAAATCTTATAATGAACAATCAACAATATGGTGTGTATAACGACGCTCTTACTTCATTTAATACATTTTATAATAATACCTTTATAGGAAACGGAGTAAATGCTAGAGATTATGGTTCAACCAACGTAGGGAAGAAAAATTATTATAATAACTCTGTTATTGGTAATTTTTGGGATGATTACGACGGAAAAGACGAAAATGAAGATAATATTGGCGATACTCCGTATTTAATTATAGGCCCTTTTGGCGCATATGATTATTTGCCTATATGGGATGATGGCCCAGATCTCAAGATTAATTCGCCATCTCAAAATCAAGCGTTTAATAATACTCCTCCAGTATTCAATATTGAACACTCTGATCCTGGTTTACATAAAATTTGGTATGTTCTCAATCAACACCAACAAAAATATTTTGTTGAGAGCAATGGAAGTATAAATGATTATGCTTGGGCAGGATTAGAAGAAGGGATCATAACGCTAAGCTTTTATGCTAATGATACTGAGGGTAATGTAAACTTCAAAGAAATTGCAGTAATTAAAGATATTTCCAATCCTGAAATATCAATAATAGAACCAATAAACGGGTCCTTATTTGGTCAAAATGCTCCGAATTATAATATTACTGTTTTTGATCTATTCTTAGATTCTATATGGTATACTTTAGATGGAGGGATTACAAATGAAAAAATAAGAGATTTAACAGGTATTATTAATCAATCTACTTGGATAGAACAATCTGATGGAAACGTTTTAATTCAATTTTTTGCGAATGATACGATAGGACATAAAAGTTTTAAAGAGATTACTGTTATAAAGGATACTCAATTTCCAAATATTACTATATTTAAACCATATCAAAATCAGATATTTGGCCATATTTCACCCAATTTTAGTATTTCAGTAATAGATCCTCATCTAGATGTGATTTGGTACACGATTAATGATGGAGATACAAAATTCTTTCTTAACTCAACAACCGGTATGATTTCAACTAGTATCTGGGATACTTTAGATGATGGTATGATTGTTTTACGATTTTATGCTAACGATACTCTAGGACATGAGAAATTCAAGGAGGTTTTAATCGAAAAATTAACGACTCCTCCGCCACAACCGATTATTAATGAAAAAATTTTAGGATATGATATTTTTATTATTCTAGGCTTAGTTGCTTTATTATCAATAGTTGTAATTGTAAAATTTTATCATAAATTAGGTTATAGCTAGTCTAGACAACAGCTTATTCGAAGAAGTAATTATTATTTCAAATTAATAGGGTTAATTTCGCATTAGTCAGAAAGGATAAGGCTTATTCTTTTCGTATTTTATCTTTTTTTCCTAGAGTTACCATAAATTTAATTTTAGGTACCTCATTTTCAATAGTTTTGAGGTAGATAGAAGGCATGACTTATTATGTTCTAAAAGCAAATTGTAATGTCCCTCTTTAAAATGAAAATCAACTTTTCTATTATCTCTTAATAAGGGATCATCAAATGGTTTCTCTCCTATACTAAATAAAGCTGGTATCAATCCCTCATCTGCTCGTAATTGAATATTTACAATTTTAAGTGCTCCCAGAAAATCAAGGGAAAGCTTTAATTGATTATTGCGCATTTTATTAGGAAGGATTTTTTTAATAAACCTAATTTCATGATATTTAGGTTTATATCATTTTTTTGTTTATTCCTAGGACCTACCTTAATTTATAGTGGTCTCTCCATTACCAATAGGGGAATTATGTTGTTAGCAATGGGCGGAATTTTCATCTTTTTAACAAAAATACTGTTTATTAGAACAATACCTTACATGGATATATTAATTACACTTTTGGTAACAACTATTACATTATTGTTCTTATTGTTTATAATCCCAGGTATTGTAAAAATAATTAAGAAAATAAATTTTAGTGATCAAAATAAATCCATTTATTTCTATGCATTAGCCCCATTAATTGTTTCTTGTTTACTCTTATATACTATAATTATTGCTGGATTTTCTGTTGGTGCATCGATAATATTCATTGATTTTTATTTTCGGTATTTCTTTATTGCATTAGGTGGTGGAATGGTACTAAATCTTATTATTATAGCGCTATGGTGGCTATACTAGCAGTATATTAGCCATTGATGTGTAGTGAATATTACTTAAGCTTTTGGGTTTATAATTTATAAGTTATTGGATTTATGCGAGACTGTTATCAATAATTATATTAGCGGAAATTAGTTGAAAAGCATGGATTTGCCATGGTTTATTAAATAATTATTGCATTTTTTAGTCAATCATTAAAAATCAATAATCTGTTTTATTTTTTATATCACTTCAAATTCTCTATGGTTACCATCCAAATGAAGATGCTCACGCCATATGAATAGGTCGTTTCAATGCTTTATTTCAAAATAAATGATTACCTTACTCTTAAATTGGAGCATTCTCGTACTAATATTTATGTGAGAGGAAGGTTATTTAACCAATGTAAGTATCTGTTATTAAATATTCCTACATCACAAATACATAATTATGATAATATAGATTCTATTGATGAGGCAGCGGATCAGTTAGACCGCTCGTTAGAGGGAAATCATAATAGTTATTCATATTTTAGGAGAATTACTCCTGAAACGGAATTTTGGGGGCATTGCTCGAATATGCAAGCATGGGCAGAGAATGGATACGATACTCGATTGTTACATCGAAACTTAGCATTTCCACTCTTAAAAGCTCTTGTAGATGCTGGCGATCCTCAAGCGAGAAAGATATTTAAAGAACAGATTGCTCTACGAATCGTAAGTGGGTATCCTGCTGTAGTAGAGTTCCTATCCCAACAAGGTTATCTTTCTTATCTTACTAAAAACGAGTGGCAAACCGTCTCAGAGGATCCACAATTTATTGCGGGGCTCCTTGATAATTTTCTGTATTATAAAGAGAAATCGAATCATCTAACCTTTTTTATGCGGAATGCCTCAAATTTGTTACCAAACTTGTTTCTTTATTCATTTTCGAACGAGAAATACCATCCACTTTCAAATCAACTACTCACTCAAATAAAGCAACTACGACATACTGAACAGCAACAAACTGTTTCGAAAATAATTGATAAACTAGAAGATGGTGAGTTTTATATTGATATTGAAGATATTGTCAATATCTTTGGACTCAAGTTTATTGTATCATGCTTAACTCCGCAGCAGCTTAACTCCCTATTTCAGCATAATACATTCAAAAATTCTTTGCTTAAATATGAGAGTGAAATCTTTTTTATTGAAAATGATGAACAATTGGATTTATCAGGAAAGCAAGTTAAAGATATTACGAAATTTGAGGGATTGGAAAACTTTAGTCATGTAACCAAGGTCATTTTAGATAATAATTCTCTAACAGATATTAAAGGCTTAGAAATATTACAATATGTTGAAGAATTGAGCCTCCAACATAATAATTTCAAAAAATTGGAAGGATTTGAGCGGTTTCCTCGTTTAAAAAAGCTCAATTTAGCTCATAATAATATCACCAAACTTAATGGATTACGGCATTTACGACATAATCTAGAGGTATTAGATCTATCTCATAATAAGATTTTAGAGATTGATTGTACAGAATTACCCCTTGTTGATTCTATTCATCTTGAACAGAATCTTATTATGAAGATTGGTCAAAAAAGACACCATAAATTTAAATTTGAGTTTCAAATAACTGAGTATTTATCTGCAAGTTTAGACAATGAGGATATCACGATTCACATTAATCAAGAAGCCGCTATTTTTATTCAAGAAGATCGAGTATATACTTATGAGAATGGGATGTTTAAGCGCCAGAGCTTTATTAACAATTCTGTTCCTGGATTTTGTGAAGTAGAATATTTCATGGAAAGCTCTCACAAAACATCCAAATCAAAGGTATATAT
>JBHLKA010000181.1:0-4963 GCA_048887145.1 Candidatus Hodarchaeota archaeon | reverse complement strand
TTTTGCTATAGCGTTCATAAAAATATTGTATTACGTGATTTTAGAAATAAAACTGTAGTATATAGACCTTTTGATGCTTATTTATATTTAATAGATTTTCTGGACGTATTTTTTCATGGAGATTATAGAAAATTAAATAAATTTCTTTCTAAAAATGAATTTAAAGAAATTAAAAATATTTTTGATGATAGAATAAATAATCGAGACGAAGATTTTCAATATTTAATTTCAAAGGAAAAAAATTATCTGATTATTAAATATGGAGATAAAATTCATGTAGTTTTTATTGAAAATGGATATGTACTTTGTAATGCAAACCGAGAGAGTATTCTAAGTTTAGAACTATTAAAAGGATTAATTGATCTATTCTCTGAAATCTTCTTCCCAGAAGTAAAAATTAGATTAGTTCCTAATGAACATGTAGAAGTTATTACAATAATTCCTAAAGCAACCCTTTCTGAAATTAGTAAAACACCAGTTGAAAATGAGGAGCATAAAAAGGAATACTATTTATGGAATGTCTTTCCTAATGATTTGGATGCTTTAAGTCAATTTTGTAAAGAAATAAACTTATATAGTGACAAAAGAGGAAATCTTGCCATAAAAATATGTATTGGAGTAGAATCTATAAATTTGAGATATAGAGATTTAAGATTAATTTTTAATATTATTTTTCGGTTGTATAATGATTTCTATATATTATGGGTTTAAAAATAAAAAGTAAGGTAGAATGTTATGAGTGAAAAAGAACAAGAAAATCCTGAAATTATAAAAATTAAAGATTTTATAAAAGATGAAAGGTTTGATGATGCTGTAAAAATTATAGCGCTTTATCTAGGTGATTCAACTGATGAAGATTACCTAGATCGTCTTGAAGATCTCATTGAAACTCTATTAACCTTACATGGAGGGCGTACTGTATTAAGATTTTTAATTGAGCAGTTAATTATCGATATCCCCTCTCTATTAGAAAACTTATCAAAGAAAGATTCTGTGTTAAGATATTCATTTTTATTACTACTAAAAACTGTATGTGAAAAAGAACAGGATTTATTTTTTCCTTTTAGTGAAGATTTGCTAAATTCTGATGATCCAAATGTTCGTGAAGCAGATTTACAATTATTAATTTTTATGGCAGGTGGAGATATCATAATCGAAGATGAGTCATTGATAAATACGATTACTGAGAAATTGTCTGATGAAAAAGATTTTGTTGTCGAAAAAGCAATCCAAGCTTTAAAGGCAATTGGTGACAAAAATCCATCTTTAGTTACCAGAGTTATTAAAAATTATGCTAAAGAAAATCCTGAAAATGAACAGGTTATTGAGTCAGTAGATAATATCTTAAAATCCATAGTTTCAATTGAAAAAATTGAAGAGATTGTTGAAGAAGAGGGAAGAGAAGTTACTGAGAAAGAAAAGTTAGAAAAAGAAGAGACAGAAATAATAGATAAAGAAATTTTATTGAAAAAGAAAGAACTCGAATTAAAAAAGAAGAAATTAGAATTACAAGAAAAAGAAAAGGAATTAGAAGAAAAAATAGTTATGGAGAAAGATAAAGCCCTAAAATTAAAAGAGGAGATAATTGAAAAAGAAAAGTTTCTTCCCTCTGAAAAAGAATTAACTGAAATTCCCAAAAAAATTAAGAAAAAAATCCAAAAAGAAGAATCTGAGATTTTAGATAAAGAAATTGAATTAAAGAGAAGAGATTTAGAACTTAAAAAGAAAAAATTGGAGTTAGAATCAAAGGAAAAAGAAATAGAAGAAATAGAAATTCAAAAAAAAGAAGAACTACTTAAGCGTAGAGAAGAATTGCTCGAGAAAGAAGGGGAGCTATCTGAAGTAGAATTAGAATTACATCAAAAAAAAATTGAGGAGATAAAGGAAAAAATTGTGGAGGATGAGATGAAACGAATGGAACAAAGAATTAAAGAATTAGAAAAAAAGCAAGATGAAAAGGACTCTGAATCTTAAATTGTATTTCTATCTTTTTTGTCTTCTTCATCTCTTTCATCGAAATCTATACTAGATTGGGGTTTATTTTCGGCAATTGGCGCAATATATAATCTTTTAACAAGTTTTCGAACCTCATCATTTCTAACGCTTTCAGGAGGTAGCCCCTTTTGAAGCTCTTTTGCAAGTTTATAAGCAAGTTCGATATATTGGAGATCCTCTAAAAATTCAATAATTTGGATTTGATAATCAACATCTTCCTTAATGATGCTTTCAGCATATTCCATCAATTTTTCTTTAAGTAAAAGATCTATTTTTTTGCTTCTTTCGACATCTTTAACTTTTTTTACTAACTGTTTGAAACTATTCATAACGTTATACATTTCTGAGCTAGGATATTCATCGATATTCTTTAATACATAAAAAATGTATACCTCTGCTTTCTCCCATCTTTTGACTTTTAGTGAAGATTCTACAAGATCCAAAAGAGCAAGCTCATAAAGAAATTTGCTGTCAATATTAGGAATTATCTTTTCAAAAATCCAATCTAATAAATTAGGTTGATTGAATTTTTCAATAATATCAATAAGAAATCGGGCTACAGAAAAATAGAGTTTTGCATTCTCGGTCTTTGTAGATTCTAAAAATGAAACCAATGCATATTTAACACGACCCATAGCATCCTCTAAATTAATTGGAGTTTCTGAAAATTTATAAAATGCTGATTCTAATATAGGTTTAACTTTAGACTGATTTTTAAAATCATAAACAAAATATTCTCCCCAGTTAGGGCTAAATTTAACTTCTTTTTCAGGTTTTTTAACTTTTTCTGAGGATTTTTCAGCTATTACTGTTGCTTTTTTTACTTTTGGTATTTCTGAAATAGATCTTATTTCATCTTCATTTAGAATTTCTAGTATGATCTTATCTTTTTCATTTGGTACGATAATACGAAAATATACGTCTTTATCATCTTTAAATAGGCTATCCCTTAAATTCTTTGGAAATGTAATTCCAGTTTTAGTCCTTTTTATTATATCTTCAAAAAAATTTTTTTCATTCTCTTCAGTCATTTTAAGTCAACCTGTGACATTCACCAATTCAACTCCACGAACGTCAAAATTTCTATCAATAAAACAAAGAATAGCATGCCCTGAATGATTATATACAATAGGAACAGGATGGGATTCTGCATTGTCAATAGAACTTCTTTTTATAACCAACGGCAAGATTTTATCACATACCATACAAGGGACATTAATTTGTTTTATTAAATTAAGACTCTCAAAATTAATTATTATATCCTCAACGAACGGTTTAAATGAGTCAAACATGTTTGAAGAAAATTTACCAAATGATAAATATGACTTAACATCATACCTTTCATTAAAAATTTTTAAAACTTGCTCAATTAATGCTTCTAATAGTTGGAATTGAATTTCTGTATTAGATCCTGCTGAATATATTAGAGTTTCCCTTCTAATATAAGCAATCTTCATGTTACCTTTATGTAAATGGAAAAAAATATCACTACTAGGATTTTGTTTTAATATATTCATGTCAAGAACAAAACTTTTATAAGATCTTGGTGGTTTCCATTCAAATATTGTAAATTCGTCATTGCTAATATTAATAAATTCTAAATGTTGAATTATTTTTTCTGAACTAAGCATTTAAATCATTCTCTTTTAGATAAATTTGAATAGCAAACCAATTATTAAGTATTCATGAATTTAAAATTACCACTATAGTTCTTTATAGGTAATAAAAAAGTTTCAAATATTTATATATTACATCTTAGAATAATTTAAAAATTAGAAATATTTTTCTTTTGATTGACAAATTTCTCTCAATTAATTTGGTACAAAAGTTTTTAATTTCAATATAATTTGCTAATTATGGAATTTATAAATATAATTGGTGTTTATCAGCATGGATAAAAAAAAGCTAAGGAGGGAGATCACTTCTTTTAAAGATACAGAACTAAAGGAGAAATATAAAAATTTATCTTTTGATATAGTATTAGTCCAACCAGAACATGCTGGAAATATTGGCTCTATAGCAAGGGTGATGAAAAATTTCAATTTTAACAACTTAGTTATTTTTAACCCGCTTGAGAAAATAAATAATATTAAAAGTTATGAAAGCCAAGGTTTTGCTATGCATGGAAAAGATATACTTCTCAATGCCGAAATAATTTCTCTTGATCATCAACAAGATCATATCCATAAATTTAAAACTTTTATGGAACAATATAATTTAATTATTGCGACTACAGCAAAAGGGAAGCATTATCGAAATATCAGAAGGATGCCAATTTTTCCTGAGAATTTAAAACTTCCCCTATCTAAAAAGCCATTTAAAATTGCTATTCTATTTGGAAAAGAATCCAGAGGATTAACAAATGAAGAGATTGAGATTGCAGATATTCTATTACGCATTCCTACTGATAATACTTATAGTTCGCTAAATATCTCTCATGCATGCGGAATAATACTTTATGAGATTTTCAATAAACTTAATCAAGTAAGTTTAGGTAGAGGCCAAAATCCTGTTTTAATAGCTGATAAAGAAGATAAGAAAATATTTTATGCAATTTTAAAAAAGTTAATTGATAAAGTAAAAATTAGAACTCACAAAAAAGAGAATGTGATATTCGCTTTTAAAAACATTTTCGAAAGAGCGCTTATAACTAAAAAAGAACTCAGTCTTATTATGGGCGTATTTTCAAAAGTAGATTCTATCATTAAAGGTTTAGATTTATATAAATAATAAATTAGTTTAATTAATAAATTAATTAAAGTAAAGCCTCGTATAATCTCGGCTTTCGTTTATAATGAACTCTAATTTTTTCAGGATGTTTTTCTATTATTCTCTTTATTATTTTATTAAGTGATGCTCTAAAATCGTACCCCATTGCTTCTGCCCAACGAGCTGCAGATGCCATTCCAATTTCACTTAATTTTTCTAAACAAATTACTTCAAATGTACGAAAATTTTTATTACTTTT
>JBHLKA010000180.1:0-5015 GCA_048887145.1 Candidatus Hodarchaeota archaeon | reverse complement strand
ATAAATTTCATTATAATTTCCCCCGTATTAAAATACTATATTCGATCTACTATACTTAAATAGATTATATAAAACTTATGAATATAATATATAAAATTAGAAAAAGAGAAAAAAGTTATTTCTTAATTCTTGCTGAGACCCAGTCATAATAACCTTTATCTTCTAAATGCTCTGGGATTTCCGCAAAGAATTGAGAAGTAATATCTTTAACATGTTTAGCGGCTATTGGATGGAACATCATAGCAAGATCTAAGCCCACTAGGCTAAGAGATAGTGCATTAATAATTTCCCATATAGGTCCTCTATATTGGCGTAATCCCCATTCAGGCGCTTGCTTTTCGCTCATCCATGCCTCACGTGCACCCCAGGCGTTTGTCGTGCCTCCACTAATCGGATATGCTAGATCTTCTTCACCTAATAAGCCTGCTATTCGCATTCTCTGATAGATACTGAAACTATACTCCATACCATATCCGAGTGTAGCACATGTTGGATCCATTACTATTCGATTTCTTGGTAATCCTAATTCTATTGCATCTTTATTCATTTTGATTTGATTATTCAAATCTAAACTTGTCCAGAGAAGACAATTGTGGTCATGCTTTACCGCTAATGGAATAACTTCCTCCCATGTTGCCTTATCTGCTGCCGAAAGCATTAAAACTTCGCTTTCTGTTGCAGCTGCAGCGGCTTTAAATAGTTCTATATCTTTAGCTTTATTTCCTGAGCATCCAATAATTACTGGAACATCGACAGTTTGTAATATATCCTCTAGAAATTTTACAGATTGAGAAACAGGAGCATCTCCCATTGCTGGATCGATTTCAAGTGAATGAAATGTAATACATTCAGCTTCGAATTTATCAACAGCAAACTTTGCCCATTGTGCTGGATGTCCTAATACATCTCCATATTCTTGCTTAATAGGTTTAGGGAGCATCATTTTTGCACCCATATCAAATACATCATAAGTCACAAGAGGAGGATGGGGATTCCGTTTATCAAGTCCAAGGAAATTATAGAAGGGAGGCACTACTTCTCCTCCAATCACTGCCTTCTTACCGTTTGATCGTACAAATTCAACCGTTTGAATCGTTCCCGGATAAGAAACATCAAGTGAAAATTTAGTTGCCGTCCATTCCGCTTTCCCGATACCAGGAAGAGCCGCTTGAGCAGCTGCTTGAACGAGACTTGGGAGCATTTGAAATTCTAAATATTCTGCGAATAATTCTACATCTTTTAATTCAATTTCTTCAGTTTCTTTCATTAATTCTGCAAATTTTTTAGTAATCTCTTCAAATGAAATTTTATCTCACTTTTATTTTAGGTATAATATGATAGGTAGGGAATTGATGAATTGAATTTAAAATTATGTGATGGAGATTGATCAAGGATCAACGGATTACATGTTTTTTGTTAATTCTTAGACAGAAAATAAAATTGAAATTACGAAAAAGGAAAAGGGATTTAAATTTAATAGCGACGGATTTCGTCATAAATTAAATTTTATAAAAAAGATAAAGAGAGAAAAATTCAGTTTCTTTTAATTTTCTTCTTATGTATGAAGAGTAATATTCCAGAAATAAATGGTATTAAAATAGTCAATAAAAGCAAATGATACCCTGAAATTATAGGGAGGTAATATCGAGTTAGCTCCTTATCACTATAAATGAAAAATGTATCTGGGCCAAAATCGAGCAATATAAGCTGGAAATAGTAAATTTTAGACTCAGAAGCATTGTAAAATAGATATGGTTTATCATCTAAACTATAATTAATGGCAATGTTAAAGATTTCATAGTTAAGGGTTTTATCGAAATTAACATATGATTCAAGAGGCCGCTCATCAAAAAGGAAAAGAGTAAAATTACCATCATCCTCCAAGTGAGTTACATTTACTTCAATGGTTTCTCCTGCATCCAGAGCTGTTAGATAATAAACTGAAATACCTTCATTAATATTATCAGAGTATTCATATCCTTGTACTGAAGGCACCCAAATAAACAATAAGAGAGTTAATAATGGTAAAATAAGAATTTTCTTTTTCATAATGGTAATCTTAATGATTTTTCAAATTGAATATAATATAATAATATGAAGCTTTATTTAGGTTTTTCAAAAACTATTTTGATGATGACCAAAAAGAGAAATTTTTTTCAGTGAAGCTTTAATTTTATTATTATTTGAAGTAAGACATGAAATAGTCTATTATAATTGAATGAAAATGATTCTTGAAAATTTAGATTTTGAAAAACATCATGGACTCGGAAATGATTATATTATTATAAATAACCTTAAATGGAAAATATCCGATGAAAAGAAGTCAGATTTAGCTAGAATATTATGTCAATCTCACTTTTCTATTGGGGCCGATGGTCTATTATTTGTTTGCGATTCAGAAAAGGCAGATATAAGAATGAGGATGTTTAACCCAGATGGTTCAGAAGCTGAAATGTGTGGCAATGGAATTAGGTGTTTTTCAAAGTATATTTATGAAAATAATATTTTAAAAAATGAACATATAAAAATTGAAACGCTTAAGGGTATAATCATTAATAGATTAAAAGTACAAGGTAATAAGGTAATTTCTGTTAAAGTGGATATGGGTTCTCCGATATTAGATTGTGAAAGTATTCCGGTCGAATTAGATGATATTGTTGGTAGATGTGTAAATGAGCAAATAATAGCTTTAGATAAAATATTTAATTTCACTGCTGTTTCTATGGGAAATCCCCATGCGATAATTTTTACTCAAAACGTAATTAGTGATAAGGATTTAAATATGTATGGTGCTGCTATAGAGTCTAATGAGCATTTCCCAAATAAAACTAATGTAGAATTTGTAAAAATCATATCAAAAACAGAAGCAAGATTAAGAGTTTTTGAAAGGGGTGTTGGTATTACATTGTCTTGTGGAACGGGAACCTGTGCTGCTGTAGTAGCAGGCACGATATTGGGATTATTTGAAAACAATACTCCTATAACTATCCATAATGATGGAGGAGATTTAATTATTACGTATGATGGTAAAAAAATTTTTATGGAAGGACCAATAGTTAAAGTTTTTAATGGATTTATAGATAAAATTGAATTTTAATGGATTTAAATTAACTCAAAAAGTAATTAGGTGATTTTAATAGAAAATGCAAATTGGTTGAACTTAAAGGGATTAAAATATCAAAATATGATTCTATATTTTAATAATGTAAATACTATAGAATTAGCGAAAAAATTTGGAACCCCCATTTATATAATAAGTGAACAAATCATTCGAGAAAAATACAGAACTCTTAAAAATATACTTAATTCAGAATATAAGAAAAATCAAATACATTATGCTGTTAAAGCTAACTCTAACATTTCAATTCTTAAAATCTTAAATACGGAGGGTGCCTTTTTCGATTGCACATCTCAAGGTGAGATTCATGCCTGTTTTAAGGCAGGAATTGCGCCAGAAAGAATCATTTATACTGGTAATATGTTTACTGATGACGATTTTGAATTTTCTGTCAAGAATGATATTATAATTAATTTAGATAGTATTAGTCAATTGGAACGATTAACAAAAATTTATGAAAAATTAGGGAAAGAAAAAAAAATTATCTCATTTAGAATAAATCCTGAGTTTGGTGCTGGACATCATGCTCATGACATCACTGCTGGAAGGGAAGTTAAATTCGGAATTTTAGAACATCAAGTTAAAGAAGCATACAAAAAATCTAAAGATAAAGGTTTTGAGAGATTTGGTATTCATCAACATATTGGTTCTGGAATTAATAACCCATATAATTTTGAAAAAGCAATTGAAAAGTATCTCTCTATAATCAAGAATTTAGCAAGCTCCTTAAAGATTAATTTTGAATTTATAGATTTTGGTGGAGGTTTAGGAATACCTTATCGCCCTAATGAGAAACCTTTAGATCTTGAATTATATAAAGAGATTGTAGTAAAACCATTTAAAAAGTTAATAAATATTGAAAACTTAGGGGAACCAGTTTTTAAAATAGAACCCGGAAGGTTCTTAGTTGCTGAATCATGCATATTAATAACTCAGATTAATACAATTAAAGATAATGGATATAAATTATTTGCTGGAGTAGATGCAGGATTTAATACTTTGATTCGGCCCACCATGTATGGATCCTATCATCACATTATGAAATGTAATAAAAATGAAAAAGATGAAGTATTGAAATATGACATAGTAGGACCTATTTGCGAATCCGGTGATATTCTCGGTAAAGAAAGAGAATTACCAAATCTAATAGAAGGTGATTATCTTGCCATTCTCGATACTGGAGCATATGGTTATGTAATGAGTAGTAATTATAATTCTAGACCCCGTTCGGCTGAAATTTTAATTAGTGATGGCCATATTTTCAAAATTCGGGAAGAAGAAACCTTTGATGATTTATTAAAGAACCAAATTGTCCCAGATCACTTAAAGTAAAATTTAGACGATTATCTTTTTATAAAAAAAATTAAAATTCCCATCATCCTTTATTAATATGAGATAAAATTATAAAACAAAGAATGATTAAGGCTTGGATACCCTTTAATCATTTAGATGAAGAGTTGGCGTTATGAAATCTGAATATTCAGATTGATGAAAAGACTGATCTGCTCTGAAATATTTATAATTTTATCTCTCTTTACAATAAAATCGATTTAAGAAGTTATTTTCACAATCCTAATACTTCACTTGTATTATAAATTTTGGTTTCCTTAGCCTGTGTTATGAATTTTATTGCTTTTATTGCACCTTCAGCAAAGCAATATCTATTGTGTGCTTGATGTTTTATTTCAATTCTTTCTCCAGTTCCAGCATAAAGGATGATGTGGTCACCAACAATGTCCCCTGCGCGTATTGAGTGAAATCCTAATTCATTTTTTCCCCCAATTAGCCTCTTATTTGGACCACGATCTCGACCAAATTTCACTGTTTGCTCGAAATCTGAACCCAAACTAGTACTAATAATCTGACCTATTTTTAAAGCTGTTCCACTTGGAGCATC
>JBHLKA010000179.1:0-5042 GCA_048887145.1 Candidatus Hodarchaeota archaeon | reverse complement strand
CTGAAAATGAAAAGTATTCATTTGATTATTTTCTATAAAATATAATAATAAGAAATTTTTATCTATTACTTTTTTAACAAAATATGAATAATAAAGAAGACCTAAGGAATGAAATACCGGAATACGTTTACATTGCCCTTGCACGTAGGGGAATGGAAAAAATTTCATTAGACCAATGCTTTTTAAAAAATTGTGATAATGAGAATCCAAAGTTGTTAGAACCTTTCAAAAAGGAAGAATATGAAGAAGGGAACAAACAAATTAAAAAGATCCATATTAAATGTAAGAAGTGCAATGGTATTTTTATATTAAAACTTGAAACTTTAGTAGAAGTAGCTAAATCTACTAAAGATGATGGAGAAAAACCTTTATCTATGGGTCTAGTTTATGCATTAGACGAACAAGGAAAAGATCTAGGGCACATTGGTTATTTTTAAAAGTGTCCTATTTTTTGTTCTTATAATGATATAACTTTTTTAATTTATTTTGATATTTACTTATAGATAATAGCCAAACTCATTTTAAATTAATATTAAAAGTTCGAAGAAGTTAACGTATATGTCGAATAAGCTAGGAGAAGAGGATTTATTAAGGAAAAAGGTATGGAAAATTATCAATTTAATACAAGCAAACCAATTGTTCGTCCATTCTAAAAATCTGGAAATTAAGTACTTCGAGGAGGATAATGAGCAAGTTAAGACACAAGTTTTACCCGAAATATTAACCCTCTGTGTATTAAATGCATTAGTACCGAATTCAGCAATGGTACTGATCGGAGGTCATGGTGGAGGAAAAACAACTATTTGTAAATTATTGGGACGTATGTTTACTGGAAGTTCCCTTCATGATATTGAAAATTCAATTATTAGAGGTCATCCTCAACTTACAGAAGAAAAATTAGTTGGTACCTTGAAATTAGGAAAATTAATGCATGAGGGAGAAGAAGTAGTTGTTTGGCGCCAATTCATAACAAATTTTTGGA
Organism: Candidatus Hodarchaeota archaeon; assembly: GCA_048887145.1. Lineage (GTDB taxonomy): Archaea > Asgardarchaeota > Lokiarchaeia > Sigyniarchaeales > SOKP01 > SOKP01. The sequence continues at coordinate 4,060 of JBHLKA010000179.1, read as the reverse complement.
AAATTATTGATGAAGTTAATAGACTAACCCCATATGCACAAGATATATTGCTATCACTTCTTGCTGAAGGGACGATTAAATATTACGATGAAATTACTACTATTCAGAAATATTGCCTATATGCCACCATCAACCCTCAGGATGTTGGTACATTTGAATTATCCCAACCATTTTTAGACAGATATGGTATATCCGTTCCAATATCAATGCCATCCAGTTCCGATTTAGAGCTAATCTTGAAAGGAAAAGATGAAAAATATAGTGGTTGGGATGAGTTAATTCAAGTCCCTAAGGTCTTAACAATTGATGAATTAATGGAGATCTGGTACTTTGTTAATAAAATACCTTTTGAAAATGAGGTTAATAATTATATCCATGCCATTGTAAGAGAATTTACTCTTTGTGATCGAATTGATAAAGGAAATTCAGAAAATCTTAAACCAAGTAAGGGATTATGCTCAGGGTGTCATTTTGACACAACACAAAATATTTGTAATAAAATAGATTCAATTTTAAGCGTTAGAGTGGCAAAAGATTTATTAAGATACTCGAAAGCCTTAACTTGGCTAATGAATTTAAAAAAAATTGATATTAATATAGTAAATACTATAACTCCCTATGTAATTTCCCATAGGGTTATCTATTCAAATAGAGAGTTGGATAAAGCACCTTACTGGGGAAATAAATACGAATTCTCAAAAGGAATTTTGAATTTAATTCAAAAGAAGTTTATTAATCGGAAAATATGTTATCAAATAACTGAAAAATTTAGGGATGGAATTGCTGAAAAAGAAGAATTAACTACATTAAAAAATTACAAAAAAAATGATTTAATCGTAAAATTTGATTTACTTCCTTTTGTTGATAGTGTCAATGACAAGAAATATTCAACTTTAGCTCAGAAAATAATAAATTCTGCAAAGAAAGGTAATATTAAAGAATTAGCTGAATTAAGGAATACATTAATAGAAGATATGAATTTTCCAAATAGAGCTTATTTAATAAATTTGTGTAATCAAGAACTTTATAAACAAACAGTTACAGATTATGTTTTTAAATATATGAATCGAGATGAAGTATGGGCAGATATTGCCGCAGAATTTCCAAATTTAGATAAACCTATTAAAGAAGCTCTAATTAGAAGACAGACTAGACAAATTAGGACTGAAGATTTATTAATAGAAATCAATGTAAGTGGAATAAACGACGATTCATTAGTAAATATACAGATATCTGGAGGTAGCGAAGCCTTAAAGTTGAGATCTATATTAGATAATTTAAGTTATATTCAAAAAGAGGAATAAATTAAAATTTTATGTTAAACGGAAAACACAAAGAAGTAAGAAAGAACTTAAAGCAAAAAGAAAAAGAATTAATTAAATTAGCACAAATAGCTTGGAATAAAACATTGAAAGAGTATTATTATCCTCCATTAAATGAACCTAATTTTGTATTTGATTACACACATAAAGAAGGATTTTATATTGATCCAGATCATCAATGGCAGATTACTATGAATCTATGTAATATACCACTTTTAGCAGATCGTAAAGATTATATAAATTATTTTCATGCTGTTTCCCTACATGAAGTTTCACATTATGTTATAATCCCCTATGATGGTTTTATAAATGCTAAACTATTAAAAGCTGCCATGAAACATGTAAATAGAAATTATGCTCCAATCATCGTAAATCTTTTTGCTGATCTCATAATTGATGCTAGATTATATAAGAAATATCCCGAATTGATTTATTGGGAGTTAAAAAAAACATACCAACATATTCAAGCTAATTATAAAAATAAATTAAGTGAATTTACTAGGTTTTTATTTCGCACTTATGAGTACATTTTAGGTGTAGAGTTGTTAGAAAACCATCCCAATTCAACCACTATTAATTTAGCTGAAAAAGTCGCTAATATTGTATTAAAAAGATTTGAAGATGATACCTTGTGGGAAAATAAAGTGCAAAAAATCGCAAAAACCTTGGAAGAATTAATTTCAAGCACCTTTACTGTAAAAGGGTCAGGAAAAACTATAGATTTCCCGGAAGATATTTTAGAAATCATGGATAACCCATTAGAAAATAAAAATTCAGATAAGTTAAAAGAAAAAGATGAAGAAGAATTACGACAGAAAGCGGAGAAATTCGCTAGAGAAACGCCATATTCAGAGTTTGGAGCGCCAGCTAGTCAAGCTGGTTTATTAATTGATAAGAATCCTTTAGCGACATGGTATCGCGGGTTGGCAAAAAATCTAATTGAAATTAAGATTTTTGAAGAGAAACCAGGAGGAAAGATGCCTATTTATCCCGAACCGTGGCGTGTTGGTGAACCAATAGAAGAATTGGATGTAGTACAAACGGTGTTAACAAGCCCAGTAATTATCCCAAATATTACTACTAGAAAATGGTCTAAAAAAGAAGGTTTAGGATATTTAATTGAAAAGCAGATTCCTGATTTATTATTAGTCATTGATTCATCAGGCTCTATGAATTGGAATTACTCTACTAAAAATCCGAGGGGTCAATATCATACTGCGTTAGTTGCTTCATTTGCGGCACTTCATTATGCTGCTAGTAGGGGTATAAAATTTAGTATAATAAATTTTTCTAATAAACCAGATATTTGTGATTGGACTAAGAATTATCACGATGCAGAGAAAATTTTATTGAAATATCAAGGTGGTGGTACCCAATTACCTACTAATACAGTTTTTAAGCAATGTGAAAAAGCAGAGAGAAATGTGTTGGTTCTTATCATCACTGATTTTGCTATATATAATTGGGGTGCTGCCAAAAAAACTTTAATAGAATTATCAGAAAAAGGCCATAAAATTGTAGGTTTTTTTATAGGTTCCGCTAAGATACCTAAAAGTCGATTTAAGAATCTCCTCGATAAGGTCACTTTTTATGCAATTAACAATGAAAAAATGCTAATTAATTTAGTAATTGAAGAAGTAAAAAAATATTACTTATAATATTGCTAATGAAATAATTCAATTATTTTTGTTTATTAACTTCCCGTAGATATGATTTCATGAAATATCTCTGGCTTTCACAGTACATTAATCTTTGTTTTGGATTTAAATGTGCGCATCTTTGTAATATTGTTTGGATTTCTTCGAGCAATTTAAAATTATCAATTCTGCTTTTTTTTTGTAGTTCTCTAATTTCGGACTGTATTTCAGTACTAATTGTTGAATCATAAAACAAATCTTTAAGGCTGAGAACTGGATCAGGGTCACCTATCTCTGTACTAATCATAGGTCTCACTTTTAAAGAAGGTGGTTAATATAAATATGTGGATATTTTCCACGTATATATAAACAACATATAAGTTCTTCTTTTGAAGTTAAGTGATATGCAGGTGTTACCTGCATATTGTAAAATAAAAACCTAAGGTGCTATTAAAGCTAAAAATGTAGAATCAATTATAATTAAAGTAATCATATTTACTAATTCTAAATTATAGCTAAAAATAGAAATTTTTATTAAAAATTTTTATCGACCCATTCTGCGAATTTTACTTTTCTAAGTTGCTCAGCCCATAATACCTTAATATTTGGCTCCTGCGGTAAAAATTTCTCATTTTTTAGGAGTTCATATAACTTTTCAACAGATTTTTCTACTAATATTTCATATAAAGAAATATTGTCTTTAATCTCAGTTAAATGTTTTTCTATTTCATTTTTTGTGTTTTTTATGATCTTAATCCATGCTTGTGAGAACTTGTTTATATAATTTTCCATTTCAGCTAAATTCTCGTATTTTAAAATAGGAAAAGATAGTTTATATTTGTCATTGCTTTTATGTATTAAATGATACCATTCTAAATTTAACAAATGATTTTCTAATGTCTCTTTAGTCCACTGATAACTCACCTGACAATTATATTCTTCCTTAGTAATAAGTAAAGGTTTTGGAGAAAAATTTATAACATTATAAAGTTCATTCAACGATTTTGCTCCATGTGCTAAGAAAATTAGGATCTCTCTTCTAACTCTATTTTCTAAAACCCATGGTATTTCTCCCTCATCCCATGGCTTGATTGAGGCAAA
>JBHLKA010000178.1:0-5133 GCA_048887145.1 Candidatus Hodarchaeota archaeon | reverse complement strand
ATTTAAAATTCCATGGGAATCTACAAAAAAATATTCAATTCCTGAATTATTTAACCAATAATCAATACTTTCCCGCAATTTACCTTGGAAATATTGTTCTGGGCGATATGCACATTCTGGAAGCCAGAATCCTTTAGGATCTTGTTTGAAATATTTTTTATGAGTGTCTACTGCTAGCTGAATTTGAGAAAAAATACCCGAATCACTCTCAATTAGTGGTAAAAACCCATGAGTGGCTGCACAGGTTATCAGTTCAATCATACCCTCATCCTGTAACCATTTAAAACTCCCTAAGATATCTCTGTAATAATTATGATAATATGTCTCTAACACGTGCTCAAAATTTTTTAAATGAAAAGCCGCTATCTTTTTTCTTGTAGGGTGATTCTCAAACCGAGTAAGATCATTTTTAGCTCTTGAAATTAAATTCTCCATATATCCTGTAAATTTTTGTTTCATATATTCATCTGCAAATTGTTCTGCTAAAATGGGGGTAACGTTTATTGTAATGGCTGTTTTTATTCTATTTTCTTTTAATTCTCTTAAAATATTTAACATAGGAATATATGTTTCATTCATAGCCTCCATGAGCCATTCTTCACCGGCAGGCCAAGTTCCAGACTTCTTGCACCATGGTATATGGCCATGAAGGACTAAACTAAAATATCCAAGACACATTGCAAGTAAACAAATATATAATATTTATTATTAATAACTATTTTCAAATATACTCAAGGCTATTGAGCATGAAAAATTTTTTAAAAAAGATTAAAAAGTATTCCTAAATTGATTTTACTTCAAACCTTTATTTACTTAAAATTCCAAAATTTTGGTTTAGGGAAAGACCAACCCTAAATTTTTAATTCAAATACAGAGATAAAACAAAAAAAAAAATAAATTTATAATTTTTTAAAAGACGGTAACTTGTATAAATCTAGTTAGAAATATGATATAAAACGCCATAGTAAAATTTAATCCAATGATGGCCATCGGTATTTTGTGATCTTTTACTAAACCAACAATTCCATAGACAAGTGCTATTATTGGTGCAGCCCAAATTAAAACATAGCCCATTAAAAAATATATAGGTCCGGGGATGATTACTACCATAATAAAAGCTAATACAAATGATATAACTCCTAAAGTTAATGAAATTGATCCATATGCACTATTTTCATTTCTAATTCTATTTCACCTTATTGTTTTATTAAAACTTAATTTTTTGAAAATGAATTTCGGTGATTATACACTTTCGTACATCTAATATAAATTTTTTGTATAAAAAACCCTTTATAATAGCTCTTTTCAAATAAAAATTAATACAGTAAATTAAATTTGTTCTCCAAGTTCTATTGTTTTATCTCTTAATTCTTTATCATCGCTTATTCTACAATTTGGAGCAACAATTGTATTAAACAATACTACATTATTTCCTATTTCACAGTTATTACAAATTATTGATTCAATTATTTTACAACCTGCTCCAATATTTACATTATCCCATATGACACTTTTTTCTATGACTGTATCTTCCCCAATTTTCACTTGATTACCTATTGAGGTTAATTCTTTAATTTTAACTCTGTTATAAAGCTCGACAAATTCTCCAAAGCATGTAGGTTTTTCAATAGTTACTTTTTGTCCTGAATTAATTATACCCATAACAAAGACTTGATCATATTCCTCTCCATTAGGAGTAATTGGCCAAGCATATTTCCGTAACAAGTCCCAATTTGCCCACTTATATGTTTCTGCATTTCCACAATCAAGCCAATAATAATTCTTTACATATCCATATAATTCATAATTATTTTCCAGTAAGAATGGAAAAACCTCCCCTCCAAAATCCATTACATTAGTCTCATGAAGTATATTTGCAATCTCTTTCTTAAAACAATAAATTCCAGTGTTGATAATATTAGTATGTAAAAATAAGTCTGTTCTTTGTGCCATACTACTCAAATACAATTCCATAGGAGCAGGTTTTTCTAAAAATAAGTATATTTTCCTGCTTTTATCTAATAATACTACACCATACTGACTCGTGTGACTTTCACTTGTTTTCATTGAAATCGTAGCAATACCTCCTTTCTCAGAATGAAAGTTCATAAAATCCCTCATCGGCAGATTTGTCACTATATCAGCCATACTTACTACTATTTTATCAGAATCTATTTCATCAATTAGTAATCTATAAGCATCAGCAGTACCCTTGCTTTCTTGAATCCAACATTCTAATTCAACATCTCCTAACTTATCAGGAGTCCATGTTTTTTCAACGTGTTCTTTTATTAATTCTCCTTGCCATGCTAAAGCTAAAATAATATGTTTAATATCGGCATAAATAAGATGTGCAATCGAATAATCTACCATTGGGTTATTTGTAACTTTCACTAATGGCTTAGGTACTAATGAGGTCAAGGGCATCAATCTTTTACCTTTACCACCAGCAAGTATTATAGCAGACCATTCTCTCAAATTGAATTCCTCAAAAATTTATCATAATTTATATAGGAACTAATAGATATAAATCTAATTTTATTTGAAATTTAAAAGTTATTAAAATGGCCTATTAAATTCTAGTACAAAAGAATAAATCTGATCTAATTTCATAGGTATTTTTCCAACGCCTTTCTAACTTCCATCGCTGCAATATGGGGCAACTTACGTGCCACTCTCATATCATCGGCCATTTCAGCACCCCCAATCACTTCATGTGGAATAATGTCTCCAAACATATGAAAATCTGCATCATATCCATATGGACAACAATTAAATAAAATATTACGATTTTTGTCAATTTCAATATCATCTAAAGCTTGGAAAAGAAACTTTAAAGATTTTGCTAAATCGTTTATCTGATTAATTTTTAATTGAGAAAATCTTCTTATATGTTCATTTGGGTGAAACCTGATGTGATAATTCCTAACTGGACTTCCTGTAGTATAAAATGTCCAAAATTTGGATTTTAATATAATTCGGTCAGTATCTCCATGTGAAGTTTCACAAAGATGACAATATTCCCGCATTTCTTTAAATGCTCGTAAATACCCTTCTAATCTTGATCCATGACCATCACCATTCAAATCAATAAAAACTTGACTATGCAAACGGGGCTGTGATCCTCCTACTTTCATTCCTATGTTAAAAAAAGGACTTACTGGAATATCATAATAATCTTTCTCAATTGCCTCCAAAATTGAGTATAATATCGCTTCTTTCATTGATAAGAATATACCTGCGAGTATTTCCTCTGGAATTAAATTAAAGCATAAAGATGGGTAAAATTTTCTCGAAATAGTAACTAAATTAATCCCTTTAGCAAGTTTTAAGTGGGATGGTAATAATTCTGATATTTTCTTTTCAATTTCAGGATCAACTACTCTGGCCATTGAGGGATATCTATTTATCAAAGTTACGGCTTTAACGGCATCTGGAATTCTTTCAATTTTATGTGGAATATCAGTAAATGGATTATCTCGCTTTTTTTCATCTTCAGTAATTATAATAGTATACCCATCTCCTAACTGAAAACCCCAATCATCATAGACGATCTTACCCTCTATAACAGAGGTAAACACGTCCTTATATTTTGCAACCATATGTTTTTTACAATCAAAAAATTGCTTTTCCTCCTCTATAGTTTTAAATCCTTTAGGTCTTTTACCACGAATGGGAGAAAGATAAGAATAATGACCATAAAATCTTTTTTGTCTCTTATGAAGGCCAAATTCGTTAGTGGTAATCAAAGTTGTCGATAAAGGATCCCATCTTTTAATAGGAACATCATAACTAGTTTTACCCTTAAAGTTCTCTTTATTTATTATTCCCCATTCCATAAAAGCTGGAAGCATCTTTTTTTCCTTTTGATTCACATGTTTCACCATTTTTTTTATCCTAAGAAACGGTTGTTTTTCATTTAATTCAATATAAATGACTTATTCAATTCTAATTAATTAATCTTTTTAGTCAAAAAAAGATCTATATAAATTACGAAAATGTTTAGTAAAACTTTAAAAAAAATTAAAAATTTTTAACTTTACATAAATGTACTAAAACAAGTAAACCTCTCATTTTAGCATCTATATTTGTTTTGTTAAAACAAAAAAAAAAAGAAAGAAGATAAAAAACTTATATTTTACTCAAATTAGCCAATATTTATATCTCAAAAGCGAATTTCTAATATTCTAACCTCTTAACGATTTTATATGTTTTAAATTCACGAACGGGTTCAGAATTCTCATCTAATTTCTCAATAGGTATGCGAACAAAATGTTCATCATCAAAATCTTCAATATTACTATCAGTGAAATTAACAATATTATTGGCAGCTCTAAGTTCTTTTAAAAGGAAGTCTCTAACTGCACATCTTATTAATTCAGATCGAGATGGATAAAGACCATTCTCTCCAATCAATTTATTTATTGCATCAATATAACTCTCGGGTACATTAACTGTGACGATCTTCATTTAAAAGTCGCCTTAACCTCTAATTTTGTTTAAATTTCTATATATAATATTTTATTGCAATATGTTATTTAAACCTTTTTTTTTAACCTATTAATATGTATCTAAAATTAAAATTTTCTTTTTTTGAAAAACTGAGATAATTCCTTAAAGATTTAATACTAAAGTAAACATAATGATGAAGATAGGACCTTGTGTTTGAATTTAAAAAATTTATTGAAAATATTTTTGAAAATTTTTTAAGACTGATGAACAAAAGTGATTTTTTTTTTTAAATTTAAGAAAAAATTGAAATTCAATTTTTAAGAGTAGAAAAAAAAATTAATTTTCCAAATTTTTCCTAAGAATAACTGGAAATCGTCTCTACATCAAGTATTATGATTAAAATTAATAAGCCTTTATAATAATTAAATAATCAGGCTTATTTGCAATACTATGAGAGTAATTACTTTTTTTTTAAGTTTTACAAACTGATTTTATTAATAATAGCTCAATAAAATCCTTAGTTAGTATTCATCATCTAAATTTACAACATTTATTAGATTTTGTTTTCCTTGAGCAACTCTTTTTATATTTTCAATAACTTCACTCCATCTTAATAAATCATTAAAGGGAGAGTAGCCTCGATGGGGAGATAATATAATATTTTTAAGTTCATAAAATGGG
>JBHLKA010000177.1:0-5140 GCA_048887145.1 Candidatus Hodarchaeota archaeon | reverse complement strand
GCATACATAAAGAAAAAAATGTGTTAAAAAAATTATTATTTTTTAAAATATTGCAAAGTATTGGCACCAAACTTCCTGTAATTTCACCACACTTATGATAACACTTCCGATGGAGTTGAAATTCGTGTCTTTCAATCTCCTCGTCTAAGATCGTAACCTTGTAATTAAATACATTTTCCTTATGCCTTGTGTCATATTCAAAACAGTGTGTTTCTTCAATCTCAATTGTATTGCCTCCCTCTATACTTAAAATGTAAACATCGTTTGATATCGTTTATTTTTTGCTTGATTGATTTTTTATTGTATTTGTAATCACCAAATACCTCTACTATAGCAATAATAAAGAATATAACTAAAAAGATGTAATCAATCATATTTTAATCCCTTTATAGGAAATATATTCATTTAAATCAAGAATATATCGCAAGGATTTAAACTATCACGGAATTATTAACAAAATTGAAAAAAAGATAAAAAATTTAAGAAAATATTTCACTCTTTCTCGATTCTATAAATTTTGGGAATTCTAACATTAATTTTTGGAATATAGATTTTAGGAATTTTTATTTTTGGAATGGATAATAGGGTAGTTTGAGAAATTTCTATTTCCTGTTTATCAAGTTTAAGTGACTTACTTTTTTTTTTGAAATTATCATCAACCTCTTCCTTTTCTGTTAATTCAATATGATTAAGAAAAAATTCTTCTTTAGATTTAGATGATACTTCTATGGATCCCTCAACAGATTCTCCAATAATTTCCTCTTCTATAGACTCAAAATAATCAATTAAATCCATTTTTTTTTTTTCAATGATTTTTTTGTAATCATGCATGAAATTTTCAGTAAAATGATATTTACCAAACTCTTCTGAATTAAAGACCCATCCTGAATTAGGATCATATAATAATCCAATAATCTGTATAGATGATGGAATTTCTTTTTTTGATTTTAACCAATCGACTTGATTATTTAAGTTTTTAAGTTCATCAATGAATATTTTAAAAAACCTCTGAAGATTTAATTCAATATTTGTCCCATTTCGACAGATTTTTGCTAAGGCAGGCTTAGTTAGTTTGTTTCTCAACCTACTTAAATGAATTTTAGGCATGCCACAATCTAAATGCCCTAAAACAATAACATTTTTAATACTATATTCATGAATCGCAATTAAAATAGATCGCAACACATCTTCAGTATACATATTCCCTGCATTTCTTAAAATAAAAGCATCTCCAGGATTTAATTGAAATATACGATGAATATCAATGCGAGGATCCATGCAGGTTAAAAATAATAGAGGGTTAATTTGTTTTTTATGATTTCCTAATTTTTCTGATCCTTGTATAATTTTCCACTGATACCTATTATTTCCTTCTATCAATATATCCTTAATATCAAGCACTTTTATTTCAACCTTAATTGATTAAGAATAAAATCTAAATAAAAAAAAAATTAATTTAATGTTATTTCTGAACTAATAACTCCTTGATGTTCGAGAGATTTCCACTGTTAAGGAAATTTTTTATTTTATCGGAATATTCAGGCACTAGTTGTAAGAATGGTAAAATTGCTTTTGAAAGACTACTGAAAGCTTCATCACCATTGCCCATTATGAACATTTTATCAGGGCTTAGATTCTTAAATATCTCAGGTAAAATATTTGTTAATTGTACCGCTAGGAATCTTTGATCTGCTGCACTCATAGCTTCTACTTGTTTTTGAAAACCTTCAGCTTGAGCTAACATTTGCTGTTTAATATTTTCAGCTTCACCTTCAGCTTGAGCAATTAGCCTTTTCTTGATTTGTTTAGCTTCTGCATCAGCTTCAATTACCTTCTTTTGTCTTTCACCATCCGCTTCAATTTGCTTTCGTTCTCTTTCCCTCTCTGCTATTGCGATTTCTTTGTCCTTTCTTCTTAATTCGATCTCTCTTTCAACCATTTGTTCTTGAGTACCGATCTCATTTGCGACTTCAAGCTCGCGCAATCTTGACTCTCTCTCAGCTTCTGCTTGAGAAATTCTTGCTTTTTTAAATTCTTCTGCTTTTTTTGTTGCTTCCATATTTTTCTTTAATTCCTGTTCTTGAATAATAACTTCCAATATTTCTATTGATTCAATTATTATCCCCCAATCAGCACTTAACTCATGCAGATCTTTTTCAACGTGGTCAATTATCTCTCTTCTCTCTCTAATAATCTTTTCCAGTGGCATATTAGCACAAGTAGTACGGATAATTGCTTCTGCTGCTCCCTTTAATATCTTTTCGACATAGTTATCATCTCTAGGATTCCAAGAGACTGAACTGAAAGCTTTTTCAGGATCTATAACCTTCCAGAACAATAATCCCTCAATCTCTATATTTTGATACTCTTTTGAAACAACTTGGTCATGTGCTTCTAATAGCGTTTGAATACTAGTAGTCGGAATCACTATATATTCATCAATTAGGGGCAGGAGCCAAAGACTGCCCCCCAATCCGGCCGACTTAACTTTACCATTTCGCAAATGAATAACAAATTGGTTTGTTTTAAATTTCCTATATCTTGCCGCAAGAAATATTATGAATAAAAATAATATTATGCAACAAGTTACAACTACACCGATTATTAATCCAGAAAACTCTTGAAATAACATCTTTTCTATCTTTAACCTCCAATATATAATTAACTTATAATTTCTTTATTTTTTGCTTAGATTTGGATTTCAAACTCGTATGCTTTTAGCATACTATACTAATGGATTTCACTACCCAGAAAGCATTATGCATATCCATACGATAAGTATGAATACTACAATAATGGCGGTATTAATTAAAATGGCACGAGTTAAGCTGGCTTTTTTATGCAATCTTTTTTGAAATTTCTTTGAATAAATATTCTCTCCATGAAAGTATATTATATCATTTTTCTTTTCCTCAGAAACGCTCTCACTCATGCTCATTTTTATTACCACCTCCTTTTTTTTATTTTTTTTTAATTAATCTTCTATTAATATCAACTAATAGGAAATCCTCCTTTATATCAACAATATACACTTTAGTTCCTCTATCAAAGTAATGATCATCATTTACCGGTTTTACATGGACTTTTTCATATTTCATGGGTGTGTTAGAATTTATCCTTACTACACCACCCCTTTTATCCACTGGTAAAACAACTTCAGCTTCCTTACCAATTAAATTTTGGGTACTAGAAATTTTATAATATTTTGATTTTGCGATTTTTTTCCAAGCCACATTTAAATATTTGGCAGAAATAAAAGCAATTACAGGTGTAAATATAAATGTAATAAATCGATAATCAATCGGTATGCTACTAAAAAGGATGCCTGCCATGCCAAAGACTAAAAAAAATGCTGAAATTAACAGCATAATAGGAGCGGGGGTAGTGGTAGTGCCAATGGCATCTGTATCCATATCTATATCAGAATCGATGTCAACATCCACATCTGTATCGACGTCTAGTTCAACATCTACCTCAGCATCAATATCTACCCCCACATCCATATCTGCATCAACATCTACCGCATCAACATCAAACTCCGCCCCTACATCTAAATCAACATCAACATCAACGTCTACATCAACATCAGCATCGATATCAACATCAACGTCTACATCAACATCAGCATCGATATCAACATCAACGTCTACATCAACATCAGCATCGATATCAACATCAACTTCCGCGTCAATATCGACATCTGTATCAACTTCGGCCCCTCCTGATTGTGCTTCCATATGGGCAAGAAACACCGATATAATTGAAAATATAATTCCTCCTATAAACAATCCAAGACATATATTAAAAAAAACATCATATAAATCCATTTTTACGGCTCCTACAATTTTTTTAATTTTTTTTTAAAATTTTATTATTCCAATTTACTACCACATTGGTGACAATATAATGCATCTAAATCTCTTCCTGCTCCACAATATGGACAATAACTAGGTAAGGGTAAGTCTGTTCGCTCAGATAATTTAATTTGATGCTCCCTACGTTCTTTTATATAAGGATTTTTGGGTTGTGTTTTTGGTTTATATGAATATGATGGTATCATAGGGGGTTTATATGCACTATGTCTTCTCTTGATTCCAATATAAATTATTAAAAAAATCATTGTACCAATCAGACTTGCGAAAATGATAAAGAAAATACTTAAAAAAGAAAAAGAAGGTAATATTATGGGGTCAGGTTCAGGAACATAGGGATCAAAATCAATGTTGAAGTTAATAATAGTAGTCGATTGGTGTATTACATCAAAATTAACAAATATTACATACCAATAATCAGGATAAGGAGTATAATAGGTTCCAGAATTACTTGAGGTATTCATTGAAACAATATAACCGTAATATAAATAATACAATGTAATATTAAGACCATAATTTATCGTATCATTTATGAAAGAATAGTAATATGTATTTTCATCCATAATTAAGAGAAATATGGAAATATTTATTGGTTCTCCTGTAAAATTCCAATCAATTATATTTGCTGAAAACCAGTAAAAAGCATAATAATCATTGAATGTTAAGTTTAAACTACCTGATACACTAGGTTTTAATCCTGAAATGAGTTCGTTAGGATTCTCGTCATTAAATTTGATATCAGAAATTGTATTTGTGAAAAAATATGCCATGCCAGGGATTAATATAATAATAATCAATATTATTCCAAATTTTTGGCAATTTTTTTTCATTTTTTTTCAATCTTCACCTATAAGACTATTTATTTTATTTTTTAAAAAAAATTATTCGGATAAATTAGTTCCACAATTATGGCAATAGCGCGCATCTCTGTCAATTTTTACTCCACAATATTGGCAATACTGAGCTCGAATTACTTCTCTAGTTTCTTCTTGGATCTCTATTTCTCTTTTATTTTGTATAATATAAGGATTTTTTAAGGGTACTTGAGAGGAATTTTGGTTATTGTAATAATTTCTTTGTGTCTTTTTTGAATTTTCGACACTCGTGGCTGCAGCTATTATAATAAATATAAAAATGAAAATCGCGGGAAACATTGGAAAAAATGAAAAACCTATAAACGGTCGGAAGGCAAAAAACAATCCGAATAATACGAAACTAATCATACATATAATTATTCCAGCAACGGAATTCCTTTGATGCATTTTTAC
>JBHLKA010000176.1:0-5164 GCA_048887145.1 Candidatus Hodarchaeota archaeon | reverse complement strand
TGACAAACCAGTAGCAATTAAAAATAATTTCGACGCATCTTTGAATCCTTTTCTTATGAAGTAAAATGATAGTAGGAGTACGAAAATAACTATTGCATCACCAACTAAGTAAAGAGGGCTAAGAGTATGTTGAGGAACCCATGTCCAACCAAGTATATCTATATGCGGAATTTGAATATCGCCCCACATACTAGACCATAAGTTCATTTCTAATTCATTATGGAAAAATTGGTCAATAAAGAAATGAGATAATCCAGCAGCAGCTACAACGCAGTATGCATTTTTCCAATTTACCTCTCTAATTCCACTATCTTCAAATTTTAATGGAAATCCTTTCTCCGACCTTACTAAGGAAAACCTAGATGCATATGTCCAAACTAATGAATATGGGATTGCCAATATAAGAAAACCTAAAATTGAATGAAATGGTGTCACAAAAAAAAGGTTAACGATATCTGGTCCCCATAAGTTGTTTATGAAGAAAATTATAGCAACTTTATAGCTAAATTTATTTTTTGTGAAATACAAGAGAGGTATTACCATACAAAATCCATAAAAAAGATGTCCAAAAGTTGGCATAATATAACCACAAATTTGTAATTAAATAGGTTTAAACATACTTTGAGAAAGTAATATATAAAGATTAGTTTAAATAAAAAATAAATAAAAGTTTCCAAAATTAATATTTATTTAATTAAATATAGTTATTGAACTTAGAATTTACTTATTATGTCATTTCGAGGGATACAGAATGCTTCTAGAAGAATAAGGTCCTTTGCTATTAATACACCTGTAATGACTTCGACTACATTGAATTCTATTACTAATGCTCAAGTTTATTTAAAATGTGAAAATTTTCAGAGAGTAGGCGCATTTAAATTCCGAGGAGCTTTCAACGCTTTGAATATGCTTCCTAAAGAAGAAAGAGAACGTGGAGTAATTACACATTCAAGTGGAAATCATGCTCAAGCTGTTGCCTTGGCAGCTTCTATTTTAGGGATAAAAGCCACAATAGTAATGCCTAAAGGAGCACCTATTAATAAAATCAATGCAACAAAAGATTATGGTGCAGAAATTGTATTTTGTGAAAATACGATTGAAGCAAGGGCTCAAAAAACAGAAGAAATAATAAAAGAAAAGGAATATGCATTGATTCATCCTTATGATAATGATGATATCATAAATGGTCAAGGAACTGCAGCCTTTGAATTGATTAGGGAGATAGGAAGATTGGATTTGGTGGTGGTTCCTCTTGGGGGAGGTGGCTTGCTAAGTGGAACTGCAATAGCTACGAAAAATTTAAACCCGAGGGCTCAAGTTATTGGAGTAGAACCATCAATGGCTGATGACGCATTAAGATCAATTAAAGAAGGACACATTATTCCAAGTACATATCCTAATACTATTGCAGATGGATTACGTACGTCTCTTTGCGAAAGAACGTTCAAAATTATTCAAGAATTGGTTGATCAAATTGTTACTGTCTCAGAGAGCGAAATTCTTGAAGCAATGAAGTTCATATGGGAACATATAAAAATAATTGTTGAACCATCCGGAGCTGTTCCACTAGCGGCGCTCCTTTCTAAAAAAATTAATGTGGAAGGAAAAAAAGTTGGGGTTATTTTAAGCGGAGGAAATATTGATATTGAACCTTTTTTTGAATTATTAAGAAAAAAAATTAATGAAGTTAAAGAAGATTAAATTAATCGTCTACATCCGGAATATCGTTTATTATATTAAAATTACCTTTTGTTACCTCAATTAACAAATTAACAGTATCTTCCCATATTGTTTCCATTATGTTTTGAATTTTATTAAAATCTGTTTCATCCTGAAACTTAAGTCCAATTTGTTGTATTTCATTATTGATGTTTATCTCCATTGGAATATCTTCTCTTAAACCCCCAAACATTTTTAACATAATAATGATTTCTTTTGGTTCTGCGACATTTCCTTTAATTTGATTCTTTATGATTAAATAAATAGTTAAATTGGGTTTTTCAATCTTTATTTCTATAGATTTTTTTAACATATCTTTTAATACAGGATATAATTCTTCCATTATTCATACACCTTAACTGTTATCTTTATTTTGGATTATTGGGAGGTCAATATAAGATGCGTTTATTTTATTACGAGAAATTGTAATCATTGGTCTTCCATCAGTAGGATATCGTAAGAAAGTGTCCTTGTCTGCTCCAGCAATAGCAATCCTGATTCTATGACCTTTTCTGATAAGAACTGAAGTTGTATGTAGTCCAAATTTTAGTTCAGCAATCTCACCTGGGATAAGTGGAATACTGTCTTCTTTCTTATATGTATGATAAGGAATTAAAATTTTGTAGGGCGGTTTATTATTTGAAATTTTTCTGTGAATAACTCGAAATTCACCATCTGTTATATATGTTACATTCCCTTGTTCATCAACATCTTCGAAATACACAAAAACTGCTCCATCCTCGTGAGTAGATGCCAAATACAAATTAATAATAGCTTGACCTGTAATTTCAGTGTCTTCCTCAAAAGATTGACTTGTATAACATAATAACTTCTCATCCATTTTAGTTCGATGTTGGTAGTCTATTGGTTGTGCTAAAAGTGTCCACCAACGGTTTAATCTTCCTGTAGTGGCTCGAAAATTGACTTTATAATCATCTTCTCCAACATCATTTTCCGGTAATTCTTTAGATAGTGTAAAATTTTCTGATAAATACCACCTTTGGTATGTATGTCCTTTAGGTGGCCAAATCTTTGTCTTTTTCCATTTTTCTTCTGCCAATGTATAATAATAAAGGATTTTACCTTCGATTGGTTTATCATAAATACATTTATCAAAAAAATTCATGAATGCATTAATTCTTTCTCTAGGACTGGGGGTTACATGAGTTCTTTCAGGAAAAAATTGATTTGCCGGAAAACCGGCTCCATGGTTCCAATCCCCAAGGATAACTATCATTGGATTAGTTAAATTTAAAAAACGATGGATAGCTGCATCTACATAACCAGAATCATACCATGAACACCAAACTAACATTGGCATATTTGATTCTTCGATCCTTGATTTACGATTAAAAATGATATCATCATAAGTCGTACCCTCAGGAAGGGGTTCATCGCGATAATTCCTATCTATTGCATGCTCATGAACATACTGATTTTGTTTATGTTTATTTTTAACTTCCTGTAATAACTTTAAGTCAATATCTGTATCAACTGGTTTTACACCTTTAGAGAACAACCAATATTGTGGCATAACTTGTCTAAATACCTTTGGATTGTTTAAATCTAAATTTCGACCTAAAAATGACCATAATTGCATGAATGAAAGGTCATAGCACCCTCCAGGATAAGCTACATCTGTATATGAATCCCAAAGTCCATGTCCAGGTATTATTGCTTTAATTGCTGGATGGTGTATAGTAGAAAGTACTTCGGCTGTTGTACCTGTATATGATATTCCCTTTGAGACTATATTACCATCTGACCACGGCTGTGAAATAATCCAATCAACTACATCTGCCCCGTCTTTAACTTCTTCTTCAGAAAAAGGTATTTTTCTTGTACCAAATGAAGCACCGGTTCCTCTCACATCTGTTCGAATGTAAGCATAACCTCGTCCTGTAGTTATTTCTGGGTCAGGAGTTGCTGTAACCACTTCATCAAGTATCCATCTAAAAGGAATCCGTAATTCCATTGCTCTCCAATATCTTGTTTGGATTAAAACTGTTGGTATTTTATCATTTGAGGAAAGTCCTTTTGGAAGACAAATAGTTGCTGCAATTTTAACCCCATCGCGCATAGGAATATGAGTTGAATAAACTGAATAACCTTGTTTAAATCTCATTTCTGGGATTTTCCCTAATTCTTTAAAAGGATTGTTTTCAATTGCTTTTGGATCTGTCATATTTGTCCCTTTAATTTGATTAATCTATAATCATTTGATAATATTATACTTGTTAAGTGCACTTATAAATTTTTAATAGAAAGAATTAAATTTCTATTTATGGAAATTTAATTATTAATTAAATTACAAATTTAAAAAAGATAGGGGAAAACGACATTTTTTGTAAAATTGAAGGCGTAAATATTCCACTTGTAATGATCGGAACATCACCTTTTATTGGAGCAGGACAGTTTGGATTAAGAGCACCAATTTATAGAAAAAAGTTTCTATATCATACAGAAAAGATGTTAGAAATTCTAGAAGCTTCATATAATGCTGGAGGGAGAGGAATTGAAGTATGCGTTGAAGGTTGTATTCCTCCAGGAAAAATTTGTGAGGCAGCAAGAATCATGAAAGAAACCCATAATGAATACGTAGTTACTGGTTCCACATATCCTGGATCTGATCCACTTATAGAGGATTTAATCGAAATTGAGGCAAAACTTATTTTTGTGCATGCTTCAGTATCAGATAAAATGAGTAAAAATCTTAAGAAATTATTAGATAGTATATCTTCCCGAGGTATAATTGCTGGAATTGCAGTGCATAATCCAATTCCTACTTTGACATTTGCTTTTGAAAAATTAGAGAACTTTAATGTATTTCTAGTCCCATTTAATGCGGAAGGTTTTGTTATGGGAAACCAAAAAAAACTTGAAAATTTAATCGATAACAAAAATGACTCCTTTTTTATTGGAATGAAAACATTAGCAGCAGGAAAATTAAATCCAAGTAAGGCATTTGACTATATTTCAAAACATAATATTTGTTCTGTAGCTATAGGAATGGTAACAGCTCAAGAAGCAGAGGAATCAACAAAATGTGCTTTAGAAAGGTTAACTCAGAAAGAAATTAATTAATTTTCAAATACTTTTTTAAATTTTCTTTCTGGAGATATATTTATGCTATGTGAACTAAAAAATATCAAGATTTATTATGAAATTCATGGAAAAGGCATCCCTATCTTAATGATTCATGGTTTTATGCCTGATCACCGTGTTCTAAAAGGCTGTATGGAACCTATTTTTCAAAATAGATCTGGATTCAAACGAATTTATTTTGATTTACCTGGTATGGGAAAAACTGAAGGAAAAGAATGGATTAAATCGTCTGATGAAATTTTTGAAGTAATTATTAAGTTTATTAAGAATATCACCCCTAATGAAAAATTTCTAATTATTAGCCAATCTTATGGAGGGTATCTAACAAGAGGTCTTTTAC
>JBHLKA010000175.1:0-5234 GCA_048887145.1 Candidatus Hodarchaeota archaeon | reverse complement strand
TCTTTATATCTCGAACGTAGTGTTACCTCTGTAACACCAATTATTCGAGAAATATCTTTTTGACTTACCTTTACATTTCTAAGCTTTGAAACTAAATACAGAGAACCAGCGCATAAACCTTTTGGATCCTTGCCTGATATTGATCTCTTATTGATGTAATTCTGTAATACACGCATTGCTTCTTTTTCAATCTCAATTCCCAAATTTAAATCAGCGCAATAACGGGGTATTAATGATACAGGATCAATATGAGAAATTTTTAAATTTAATTCCCTTACTAAAATTTTATAACATTTTTTTACGATATTATCGCTTATTGAAGCTTCATCCAATATTTCCTGAAGTGTTATTGGTACTCTCTCATCCTTACATGCATAGTAAGCACACGCGGCAACCATTCCATTAATAGATCTCCCCCTTAATAATTGTCTCTTAAATACCTCTTTATATAATCTGACTGCTGATTTTTTTACTCTCTCTGGAAAATTTAAATTTCCTCCGATTCTCTTCAATTCAGTAATAGCCATAAGCATATTTCGTTTTTCCCAAGACAAATGTGTATTCCATTTTGCAGCCCTCCTTAAATCTGGATTTTTAATCTTTGTTCTATCAATCACAGTACTTAAACCAATATCAGGCATTAAAATTGACATCGGTGATCCTGTTCTCTCTTTTTTATCTTTCTCATGTTTTGAATATGCCCGGATCCCACTATGATTTATATCTAACCCCCTTTCTCCAACAACTAACCCACATTGTTTACAAACAGTTTCTCCTCTTTCTTGACTAATTATTGTGGCTCCTCCACATTCAGGGCAGTTATTTGAAACAATATCTATTTCTACAACCATATTATTAAAACCTCAACCATATCCCATAATTATCCATAAAAAAATTTTTTTTGTCGCTTTTTTCATAGGACTTTGATAACAAATATTTCTTTTTACACACACAAATTTGTTTTGTTATGATCAAATCTAGATTTTTTTATATTTAAATGTTATGGTAGTAACTATAAATTTATAAACAAACGTTATTAATTTCATTTTTTACAACAAATTGAGATTTATCGTTATAATAAAATATAGTATTATTTAGGTATTAATAAAATGTAGAAAAAATAGTATAATAACCGTTGCTTGCTGTTATTTTACATACAATAAAAGATATTAAATTTACCATATTTTCTTTTTATTCACACGAAATCTTTGATTTTGTCGAATTTTTATAAAAAAATCTTTTTCAGAAAATGTTAAATAATTGTAGTTCTACTAATGTGTTGTTAGGAATAATTTAGTGGTAAAAATTTTTTTTGTTCAAAATATCCTCTAAAAAGGTGAATTATAAATCACTAAGGCACCACATAAGTCTAATAACAGTGAAAAGGGTAAAGAGAAAAATTTAGATAGATTAAAAAAGGAAATGAATGATAAGGGACAAATAAGAAAAGAAGATAAAATAGATGATATTAGGGATTCACTTACTGATGATGAAAAAGAAAATCTTGATTTAGAGAGTGAATTAGGTAAAAAACTAATACATTTATATGAAGAACAAACAGAAAAACATGCTGTTTGGCGAGGTAATGTTACAGAAGCATTTAAGAAATGGTTAAGGGGGGAAAAAATTTATACCCGTGAAAAAGAGCGTATATCACTTTACGTATCAGAAGAAACTAAAAATGAATGGCAAGATTTTATTAATCATAATAAGGAGGAATTTCCCACATTTTCTGAACTTATAAGACAGGGGGTAAAAACCTTTATCGAGGATTCGGAGAAAGCAAAGAGTAGTCTCTCAAAATTAAATCAAACCACAATCTCTAATATCTCCCATGCGTTAAAAGAGCCACTTACATCAATAAAAGGCTATTCTCAATTTTTATTTGAAAATGAAAGCTATAAAGAAAGATTAACTGAAGATGTCCAAGATAAGCTTAGAAATATATTAGAGCAGAGCAACCTTCTTGAGAACAGGATAATTAGTTTTTTAGATAATATCAAAATTCAAAATCATGAATATGATATCTTATTAATTGAAGATGATTTAGCAACAATTCGATTAATCACAAGTTATTTTGATAGCAAAGGATATATTTGTAAGGGTGTGGTTAGTGGTTCAAAAGGTTTGGAAGAATTAGGTAGAGCACAGCCAAAAGTAATCCTATTAGATATAATTCTCCCTGATTTAAGCGGATATGATATCTGTAAAACTATTAAATCAGACAAGGAATTTAGAAAAATTCCCACTTTCTTTTTAACAGCAATTTCTGGTTCAGAAGTTGAGAAACATTTAAAAGAAACAAACGCAGATGGATATATTTTAAAACCTTTTAACTTTTCTGATTTTGGAGTAATTTTTGAGATATTAAGAGCTAGATAAAGTACTTTTCTTATCGTTTTATTCATAGTTGGTTATTATAATTAAAATCAGCCATATTTTATTTTTATAACTAAAAATGAAAAAACATAAATTTGGTAAAAAACTAATTTTTATCTGTCAATCAGTATTATATGTAAAACAATTTTTTACATATTTTTACATAAATATCACAAATTGATACATAGTGATAATTTTGTCTGGACAAGAACTTCAAGAGAATAATCATAAAAGTAAGGAAAATAGTAATGTTCCTTTAATGACAGATGAAGAAATTGAAAATCTTGATATGTCAAGTCAAAAAGTAAAGAAACTTATGGCACAGTATCAAAAAGAGACCGATAAATATGCAGTTTGGCGTGGTAACATAACAGAAGCATTTAAAAGATGGTTGAAAGGGGAAAAAATATATGACCGAGATAAAGAAAGAATTTCACTTTATGTATCTGAAGAAACTAAAGATGAATGGCAAACATTTATCAATCATAATAAAGAAACATATAATACCATCTCAAAACTTATTCGCGATTCTGTTGATTATTTTATACAAGAAAAATCTAGTATTTTAAGTAATGGCTTGAATAAACTTGATAATGAAGCTCTTACAAATCTCTCTCATGCATTAAAAGAACCATTAACCACAATAAAGGGCTTTTCACAATTATTATTAGAAAATTATCAAAGTCAATTAGATGAAAATATATTAACGACTATTCAGAACATCTTTGATCAGTCAATTCTTCTTGAAAACCGAATCATAAATATACTAGATAATATAAAAACCGAAACTTCCCAATATGATATTTTACTTATTGAAGATGATTTAGCAACCATAAGGCTCCTAACAAGTTTCTTTGATAGTAAAGGATATAGTTGTCAAGGAGTAGTAAGTGGTACTAAAGGAATCGAAGAATTAAGGAATAATATCCCAAAATTAATCTTATTGGACATTATTCTTCCGGATTATAGTGGTTATGAAATTTGTAAAATGATTAAATCTGATGGCAAATTAAAAAGTATCCCTATTTTTCTTTTAACTGCTATTCCTGGTTCTGAGGTTGAAAAACATATGAAAGAAACCATGGCAGATGGTTATATCCTAAAGCCGTTTGACTTTTCTGACTTTGAAGTTATTTTTCAATATTTATAACAAATTTTAATTACAAGTTACTGTCAGATAAATTTGGACGGGCTATAGGGGAATTTCAACCGTTAGAGAGATTCTAGCAGAATTTTTGAACCCCCGACCTGCCGGTTAAGAGCCGGTTGCGCTACCTGACTGCGCCAATAGCCCTTTATTTGCTAATAATAAAATACCATCGTAAATTAAACGCAGACGGAGGGACTCGAACCCCCGAGCGCTTACGCGCACCGGCTGTCTTGAATAGTACACTGCTCAAGGCCGGCGTCTTACCAGCTAGGCTACGTCTGCGCATTAAAGATGATATATACCTTTTAAACTATTAGTATTAAAATAGATTATCTTTAATATAATAAATCTTTTTTCATTCTTCTCTTTAAAAATGGAGAGCCTAAGCGTTATTTTGGGTAAAATATAAATTTTATAATACATTTAACCATAATTGAGATGGTGTAAAAATGAGTGGTGCAAAAGATTTTAGATATCTAATACCACAGCGAATTTTTGATGAGATTACCCAAAAAGCCGCTGAAGAATATCCACATATTATACACTTTTGGATATTCGCTGATAGAAAAGAAAATTTTGGTATTGTAAGTAAGTTTATAGTTAATACAGATTTACGTAAGACTAAAGTTCATGTAAAACCAAGAAGTTGGATGCGTTACAAAAAATCAAAAATTTATAATATGCGTAAATTCAAGCAAGAGCTTGGTGTTGATATTGTATGGCAAGCACACGTTCATCCTACAGGATCGGAAAAGCTTCATGCTATTGACAAAAGGATATTGAAGTATTTATCAAATGGAGTCATGATAATTGTAATACCTCCTGTTCCAGATAAGGGGCAAGAAGCTCATTTAGTTGGGTGGTATTATGATAAGCGGTATACGAAAAAACCAATTATAGAGAAGATGGTTTTTGAGATAATCTCTGAATAGATAAAATAGAAAAATTACTCTTTTTCACTTATTTTTTTAAATTTATCTAACGATTAATGGTAAATTTAAAAAATTTCCTAATTTTTGATATTTCGTCCATATAATTAATTAGGGTTTGGATATTCCTATTGGTGTAGTTTGGTGGTACACAGAAAATAAAATACGAAATTATCGAAAAAGATAAAACACAACTAAACTAATTTTTTATTCTAATTCATTAAATGCAGAATCTCATTTTAAAGAAAAAATATTAAAATTTTGAATTTTTATATGAATATAGATAGACTTTCTTTTAAGAAAACTGTGCTCAGGTCGCTTAGCCTGGTAGAGCGTAAATAACGCGCCTAAAGCGCCGGTCTGCTAAACCGGTGTCCGATGGACCCGTGGGTTCGAATCCCACCCTGAGCGTCTAAATATAGGAAAATATGGGCCCGTGGTCTAGTGGTTATGACGTCGCGCTTACACCGCGAAGGTCCGGAGTTCAATCCTCCGCGGGCCCACCATTCTTTATTAATTATTTATCAATTTTTTTATATTTGTTGGCCTTATTGCACTTAATTTGCAATTTTTTAAATTTTTTCCAATATCAGCAATAATACCAGGAGCAGAAGTATTATCTTTTAAAATTATTATATTTTCTAAAAATCCGAATCTATCTATTGATACAATATCACGAAGATGGCCTTTTCTTATAATAGCTTTTTTAACTTGCCCTTTAGTTTCACCACTTACAAAAACAGCTTCAATATTCTCATTTAAAATCTTTTTATAGA